>SDZZ01000385.1 GCA_004173255.1 Chitinophagaceae bacterium
GATAACGGAAGGGATAAAAATGTACGTGCTGCCGGTGGCCAGCGCAATGACCACGAGAATACCGGCGATCCATTTTTTCATGATAAGTGCAATTTCAACGGGTTTTTTCAATTGGCCACCCGCATTAAGTGGCCGGCGGTGAAATTAGTTATCGGCAGCCAATTGTAAAAATGCTTCCTGCGCTTATTGTTGCGGGATTCATTAGATTCGTCGCACCACCGCAACTGCCCGGGCGGATAAACCGGGCAATCAACTGAATTTTTTTGCCGGATGAAAATTTACCTGCCGCCGAACATGCTTAAGCCCGACCCTGCTTCTGGTATTTTTTGGTGTTTGCTGGCCTGCGGCCTTTTAATTTCCTGCAACCGGTCAAAGGGTCCCGTGCTATTTGACCTTGTTGCCGACTCGGGGATCCGTTTCACCAACACCGTTACGGATGGGCAGGAGGAGAACAGTTTCTATTACCGCAATTACTACAATGGCGGAGGTGTTGCTATCGGCGATATCAATAATGATGGTCTCAGCGACGTGCTCATGACTTCCAACATGGGAGAGAACAAGCTGTTCCTCAACCAGGGAGGCATGAAGTTTACCGATATTACCCGCTCGTCAGGGCTGGTGCAGGACAGCATGTGGAGTACCGGTGTGGTAATGGCAGATATAAATGGTGACGGGTGGCTCGATGTCTATATCTGCAGTGCAGGGCACCTCATCAATGGTAACCGCCGCAACAAATTATATATCAACAACGGGAAGGGTGCGTTTGTGGAGTCGGCCCGCCAGTATGGTCTCGATATAAAATCGTTCAGCACCCAGGCGAGTTTTTTCGACTACGATCTCGATGGCGACCTCGACTGTTTCCTGATTAACAACAGCCCGATCCCCGTTAATACGCTTGGTCATTCCAACCGGCGTGACCTGCCCGACTCGCTCTGGTCCATCTCCCCCTTATTTAAAGGGGGTGGTGATCATTTTTACCGCAACGACAATGGTCATTTTACCGAGATCACCCAACAGGCCGGTGTCCATGGATCACTCATCAGTTTCGGACTGGGCGTATCGGTGGGTGATCTCAACAACGATGGTTATCCCGATGTGTACGTGGCCAACGATTTTTATGAACGGGACTATCTGTACATCAACCAGCGCAATGGTACATTCCGCGATGAAATGGAAGACCGCATCCGGCAGAATAGTTTCGCCTCCATGGGGGCCGACCTCGCCGATATCAATAATGACGGATACATGGATGCATTTACGACCGACATGCTGCCGGCCGAAGACCTGCGGCTCAAAACACTTGGCGCATTTGATAACATCGATTTATATAATAACCGGATCAAACTCGGTTTCTACCAGCAGTTCACCAAAAATTGCCTGTATGTAAATAACCAGGAAGGGAAGTTTATTGAAACGGCCTACTACAGCGGGGTTTCAGCGTCTGACTGGAGCTGGGGCGCCATCTTTTTCGATGCCGATAACGACGGCCTCAATGATATCTATGTGTGTAATGGGGTCAACCGTGATCTGACCAACCTCGACTTCATGGACTTCTTTGCCAACGACGCCGCACAGGCCATGATGGCCTCAGGTAAAAAGGCAAATGTGGATTCGATCCTTTCAAAAATCCCGGTTAATGCGGTAGCGAATAAAGTGTTCCGTAACCGTGGCGGATTGCTTTTCGATGATGCAGGGAAAGAATGGGGCATGGACCAGTTGTCCTTTTCCAATGGTGCTGCCTATGGCGACCTTGACAATGATGGTGACCTCGACCTGGTGGTGAACAATGAAAACATGGAGAGTTTTGTTTACCGCAACAACAGCCGGGAACAGAACGCAAATAATTATATCGGCGTCAACCTTAAAGGAAAAGGGCAGAATGTGTTTGCAGTAGGCGCAAAAATCAGGGTATTTGCCGACAGCCAGGTGTATACCCGCGAAGTGATGCCCTGCAGGGGTTTCCAGTCGTCCAGCGACTATAAACAGGTAATTGGCCTGGGTAAAGTGTCAATGATTGATTCGATGCTGGTTACCTGGCCCGATAATACCTTCAGCCGTTTTGTGAAACCGGAGCTGAATAAGGTTCATCTCATTGAACAGTCCAGCCAGGTAACCCAGCCGATGGTCTATAAAACAACAGATACCGCGAGTGCCTGGTTGCAGCCAATGCTGTCGGGCATGGACCGCCACCAGGAAAATGACCATATCGATTTTTACTATGAACGCAATATACCTGAGTTGCTATCCCGCGAAGGACCTGCACTGGCGAAGGCGGACGTAAACGGGGACGGGCTGGAAGATGTATACCTCGGTGGTGCACGCAACCAGGCCGGACAACTATACCTGCAACATCCCGGTGGAAAATTTGTCAAAAATGAACAGGCGATATTCCTGGAGTATGCACCGTTTGAAGATGTTGCCGCGCTTTTTTTTGATGCGGATAAGGATGGGGATGCTGATTTGTTTATTGGGGCCGGTGGCAACAATGTGGAGATGGGAATGTGGGAGCTTGAACACCGACTGTACCTGAACGATGGCAAGGGAAATTTTGTACTTGACCGCAAAGCCTTTCCGGGCAATGCCATGAATATTGCTACGGCTGTGGCGGCAGATTATGATGGCGACGGTGACCTCGATCTTTTTATAGGCGCCCGCAACCAGCCATTTAATTATTCAATGCTGCCCAAAAGCTACCTGCTGAACAATGATGGCAAAGGGCATTTTACCGATGTAACGGAGGCGCAGGCAAAAATCCTGCAACGGATCGGGATGGTAACTGCGGCCGACTGGAGCGATCTTGACCGGGATGGAAGTCCTGAGCTGATTGTTACCGGTGAGTGGATGGCCACGCGGATTTTCGGATACGATAAAAAAACAAACGCACTGAAAGAATGGGATGGCACGGGATTAAAAAAGATGAAAGGCTGGTGGAAGTCGGTAAAGGCTGCGGACCTGAACGGGGATGGGTTTGCGGACCTGGTGATCGGGAATATCGGGCAAAACTTTTACCTGCGGCCCGCAGCAAAATCGCCGGTAAAGCTTTGGGTGGCCGATTTTGACAAGGATGGCAAAACCGAATCCTTTATGACGCGGACCATCGATGGCGACAGGGATGTGCCCGTGTTCCTGAAAAGGGAAACCACCGACCAGTTTCCCGGATTAAAAAAGGAAAACCTGCGGCACAGTGATTATGCCGGCAAAACAATCCAGGACCTGTTCAGCAGCAGCGTGCTGGATGACGCCCGGGTGGATGAATTTAATTACACGGCATCGGTTATTGCGATGAATGACGGCAAAGGTCATTTTACTGTTACAGAATTGCCGCAGCAGGTGCAGTTGTCCAGCCTGAATGCCATCCTTGTGACCGATATTAACAACGACCTCAAACCCGACCTGGTGCTTGGCGGGAATATGTATACGTTCCAGCCCCAGTTTGGCCGGCTGGACGCAGGTTTCGGCCATGTCTTGATCAATGATGGGAAGGGAAATTTTTCACCTGTGCGGTCGGGTCAATCCGGACTGATGGTGGAAGGTGAAATACGCGCCATAGCGCAACTCAAGGGCACGGAAGGTGCGTACCTGCTTTTTGCCCGCAACAATGATACACCAGTATTGTATGGAATGCGAAACCCGGTGTTTAAGGAGCCATTTCAATCAAAATAAAACTAAATTCACTCCCTCATCAGCCATAAATAAAGACCGCTATGTTACGATTGCCTTTATTAGTTGCCGTTTGCCTCACCGTTGTGGCGGCAAGTGCCCAGGATCCGTGGAAACTGAAAACATCATCTGTTGATCCCAATAATTATTATGGTGTGACTGTTGCCAACGGCATGATCGGCATTGTGTCCTCACCCGAACCATTCAAGGTAAAGGATGTGGTGCTTGCCGGTGCGTATGATCTTTACGGCCGCGGCCGCGTGAGCAACTTCCTGAAAAGCTTCAACCTGCTCAACATGTATCTCGAAGTGGATGGAAAGAGGCTGGGCAACAAGGATGTGTCGAATATGAAGCAGGAGCTGGATATGCAGTCGGCCGGCTTCAGCAGCTGGTTCGACTATGGTGACAAGGCGTCCGTTACCTACACCTATTATTCATTGCGTCACCTTCCTTACACGGTACTGATGGACGTCACCATCACTGCAAAAAAGGATATCAATATTACCGGTGCCAGCGTGATGGAAGCGCCTGATGCGTTGCGTGATGTACAGAATTATTATAATGAAATTGACCGGCCACATGTGGTGATCAGCCTGCTGACCTCGTCCGCAAAAAGCCCGACCGGCAAACTGCTGATGTGTGCCTCCAATACCTTCCTTTTCTCCGAACCCCATGGGGCCGAACCCCGCGTAATCCATGAAATGTGGGACAACAACATGCACCT
>SDZZ01000386.1 GCA_004173255.1 Chitinophagaceae bacterium
TATTAAACCCCGTGAAATTTCGGTTAATACTGCATTGGCGGAATTACTGCTGAATAATCTATTCAGTAATGCCAGCCGGCACAATTTTTCCGGAGGGGAAATAAATATAGTACTCCACAAAGGTGTGCTGACCATTGAAAATACCTCTGCCTCCACAGGGCTGGATAACCAACAGCTCTTCCGGCGATTTTATAATCCGGGAATCAACAAAGAAAGTAACGGGTTAGGACTGGCCGTAATAAAAGAAATCTGCGACGCATCGCACGTAACGATCAGATATGCCTACAGTGATTATAAACACGCTTTCCAGCTGACTTTCCAAAATTAAGGACCCAACTGGTAACCAGCTGAATATTACCGGACAGCTTGTATGCCGGTACGGAGTAACAATCAGCGGAAGAGGACGATCGTGCCACCAGCCGATCATGGGCAATCGACAGCAGTGTCCCGGAGCGACAAGCACCGGCTGCGAAAAGTATTATGCTGTGTCCTCTTCAGATTTCCTACAGTTTTCGGATCTAGTTTCATTGATCAATTCCAACAGATGAGGATAACACTTACTGTTTCGATTTTCCTGATTTGTGCCAATCTTCATGGCCAGGTTCGCTTAATCATAAAGGACAGTGCCACTTCTTCGCGGCTCCCCCAGGTGAGCGTGTTTTCAAACAGTCCGTTGAATAATGGGCAGTCGACAGACGCTCTTGGGAGGATAACCATTCTGGTCCCACCGGATTCTATGACGTTCAATGTCTGGCTGAGTGCGGCCGGGTATTACCCCAGGACTGTCATGATCTCTGCTTCCGACACCACTATCCAGGTGATTGAAATGATACAGGATATTAAGGGGCTGGACAACGTCACAGTGGTCGCAAGTACAAGGACGGGAGATCCGGTGGAAACATCGCCCGCTAAAGTCGAGGTGCTGGGCCTTGCAGAAATGAATGAGGAAAGCATGGTCAAGCCCGGAAACATTTCGAGTCTCCTTGGTGACATATCAGGCGTTCAGGTGCAGCAGTCATCCGCTGTCTCCGGAAATACGAATGTGCGCATTCTCGGTCTCGATGGCAAATACACCCAACTGTTACGCGACGGAATGCCCATCTATGACGGGTTTTCAGGGGGTTTTGGTGTGTTGTCGATCCAGCCATTGGATCTTCAGCAGCTGGAACTGATAAAGGGCTCTGCATCCACGCTGTATGGCGGAGGAGCAATTGCGGGGTTAATCAATTTTGTCTCAAAGAAACCAAGCCTCTCCCAGGAAGTCACAGTCATGTTGAATCAGTCCACCCGGAACGAAACAAACATTAACTTCTATGCGGCAAAACGATCTAAAAAATTCGGATATACCTTTTTCTTCGGCCAGAGTTTCCAGAATGAGATCGATGTAAACAAAGACACCCTGAGCGAATTGCCGCGGCTTACCAGCACAACCCTCCACCCTACTTTGTTTTTTTACCCGACAGCAAAAACGACGATTTCCATTGGGTACACCGGCAGTTTCGATAAACGCATAGGTGGCGATATGATTGCCATCCATTTTAAGAATGACCCTTACCATGCTTACTTTGAAAACAATTCCACGCAGCGAAATACGTTCTCCCTGATCAGTGAATCGAAAGTCACCGCTAACACCACATTTAACCTGAAAGGAAGCTTTAGCCAATTCAACCGCAACATTGTCAGCAACACGGACGATTTTAAAGCCGCACAAAAAAACATTTACGGAGAAGCATCCATTGTTTCGCGTTTGAGCAGACATACTTTGATCGGGGGAATGAACCTGACGGGCGATTATTTCAAGCCATCGTTTAAAACCCCGGCACCGGTTGGCACTGTCTCGAATACCACGCTTGGGATTTTCGTCCAGGATACCTGGAACCGGGGAATCCGGACAAAATTGGAAACCGGAGTTCGTGTAGATAAACATTTGGAATACGGTGTGTTTGTCCTTCCAAGGGTTTCAATATTGCATAAGTTCAACGAACATTGGGGATCGCGTATTGGATTTGGCCTTGGATATAAAGCGCCAAATCCGTTAACTCCACAACTCAGGGACTATGACATTTATGACATCCATTCCCTTCCCGCTAATATAAAGGCGGAAAAGTCGGCCGGGGGAAATATTGAAGCAAACTATAAAACAGAATGGAGTGAGGGAAACAGGTTCTTTATAAATCATGCTTTCTTTTACACCACCATCAGGGATGCTGTTATAGGTACCGAAACACCCAATGGTCAACTTGCCTTCAGCAATACCGCAAAACATGTTGCCACGAAAGGGTTTGACACGTATATTCAGATGACTATTTCAGATTTCGAATTCTACCTGGGTTATACCTACACGGATGCAAAACGAAAGTACCTGGCCTTGGACCAGTTCATGCCCCTTACTCCAAAAAACCGGGCTGCTACCACACTGGTGTACGAACCGGAAGGCAACTGGAGAATCGGGTTCGAAGCATCTTTTAATAGCAGGCAGAAACGCGACGATGACAAAGACCTACGATCCTACTATTTTTTAGCTGCCATGATAGAAAAAAAATTCGGCAAACAAGTCAGTGTAATCCTGAACGGTGAGAACCTGCTTGATGAGCGTCAGAGCAGGTATGAATCACTTTACACGGGAACCATTACCGATCCGAAATTCAGGATGATCGGTACACCAATTGACGGAAGGGTAATAAACGTAGCTGTGAGGTGGCGACCATTTTCCAAATGATCCATTCAAATGGGGTGGTTCAAACGCAAACCCATGGATATTTTTGATCTGTGCCCGAAATCATTTTATAAGTGCATACTAATTGCGTAAAGTTTACAGCATCTTCAAGAAATACCTCGAGGCTCAAATGGTAAGACTGGATGCACCGAAAGAAACAAATGATCGCGAGCCTTCTTTTTGAAAGTGATCATCAATGCGGCAAGCGTTCCCGGAAATATCCGTACACCCAGGTGCCTCCAATTGCACTGATCAACACCACCGCTATCACAAGAAAACCGGCACCTATCTGGGCAAATAGCGGACCCGGACACGCACCAGTCATAGCCCAGCCCAATCCGAAAATCACACCGCCTATAATTTGCCCTTTATTAAACTGCTTGGGGTGGAATTCTATAGGATTTCCATGAATTGTCTTTACCCTGTATTTCTTGATGATCCATACCGAAATTGCTCCGACAATAATTGCAGTTCCTATAACCCCATACATGTGGAAGTTTTGGAGACGGAACATTTCCTGGATCCTGAACCAGGAGACAATTTCGGCCTTGGTAAAAGTGATGCCAAAGAAAACGCCTACGATTGCGTATTTAAGATTATGGGGCCAGCTTTTTTTCTGATGTGGTTTCCGATGACGCTCCGCATCAACAGAGTGGACTTCAAAATCCGTTTGCATCATGGCCTTCCCGGCTGCAACTATGTTTTGTTGGTCGCTCATTTTCCAGTTCTATTTAATAAATAATAACCTTTACAATCTTAGAATATAAGGCAGAACCAGGTTAGCCATGATAAACCCACCCGCCATGAAACTCGCAGTAGCAATCATGGACGGTACCTGAAAATCACTGATCCCCATTATCGAATGCCCACTGGTGCATCCGCCTGCATACCGGGCTCCAAAGCCCACAAAAAATCCACCCACAACCAGTAATATAAAACCCCGAACCGTAAGTAAAGCCGAAAAACTAAACAGCTCCGAAGGCAAAACGTTTGCATGATCTTGTATGCCATATCCTTTTAATTCTGATAACAAGGCAGGTGCTACCTTCACGGGTGCCGGATCTGCTAAAAAATAACTTGCAATGAACGCTCCTAATACTATACCGGCAGCGAAGAAAAGATTCCAGGTTTCTTTTTTCCAATTGTATTGAAAAAACTTAATGTTAGCAGGGATACATGCTGCGCAGGCATGACGAAGATTTGCGGAAATTCCAAAATGTTTATTTCCGAGTATCAGAAGTGCAGGTACAGTAAGGCCAATAAGTATCCCGGCCACGTACCAGCTCCACGGCTGCTTTAAAAAGTCCAGCATAATGATGTTTATTTGGACCAACTTTTATATTTACCCATCCATTCATCTACAAAATGCAATGGAACTCCCAATATGGTGGAATTATCCACTGCCCTGGCCATTAGCCCGCTTGTTTCCTGACCCAAAGCGCATACCAGGGAAACCGCACATGCCTTACCCGGACTGATGTAATAAATAAATTATTCATTGCCCTGATCGTCTTCGCGGTAAATTGTAATCAACCCATCCAAAACAAGCGTCGCTGAACGGATGTTCTGGCCGGTTCGCATCAGCACGTCACCTTCCTGCACAGTCCTGATCTCGCCCACCTTAATCATCTCCGCGACCAGGTCCTT
>SDZZ01000387.1 GCA_004173255.1 Chitinophagaceae bacterium
GAAATATTTCTTGTATTGGTTTCATCAGGCGGCAGCGAAGGTAAGTGATCTTTCCCCTATTTTTGCCCCGCAAAAAATAATATTATGAGTAACAGAACATTTACGATGATCAAGCCGGATGCCTTTAAAAACGGACATTCCGGAGCGATTGTGGACCGTTTCCTGAAGGAAGGATTTCGTGTGGCAGCCCTGAAAATGACCAAACTTTCCCCTGAAAAAGCCGGCGAATTCTACGCCGTCCATAAAGAAAGGCCGTTCTACGGAGAACTGGTCGAATTCATGAGCAGCGGGCCAATCATTGCCGCTATCCTGGAAAAAGACAACGCAGTAGCGGCTTTCCGCGAGCTGATCGGTGCCACCAACCCTGCCCAGGCAGCGGAAGGAACTATCCGTAAGCTGTATGCCACATCCCTTGGCGAGAACGCTGTTCACGGCAGCGACAGCGACGAGAACGCTAAAATTGAAGGTGATTTCTTCTTTTCCGGGCTGGAACAGTTCTGAGAAAGGAAGCCTGAATGAGCGAGGCTGACAGATATGACTTTTAATCCCGTCCTGCGATTAGCCGGACGGGATTTTTTTATGGGGCGGTGCTTCATGCTGCCACCCTATCAGATCGTTTTGACATTATTATTGAGGACCGGGGTAACGGTATACCCGGCCTTACGCAGGAGACTGATCACTCCTTTTTCCCCGGGAAGGTGACCCGCACCCACCGCAATCAGGAGTTGCTTTGCGGGCAGCAGCTGTTTCATTTTTTCAATCCAGTTGTAATTGCGTTTGTACAGCAACACATCGGTATAGGCGCTGATGCCCACATCACTTTTCATCATCACTGATTCCAGTTTCGCGATATCCTGCTCACGGTATGCCTGCATCATTTCATCAAACTCCCTGTTACTCTCTGCCGCACTGCTGTCGGCCGTTCCATTATTTTCGTCCTGGATATAACTGAGCAGCTGGTCGGCCTGTACCTTGTAAGGTATTTCATCCAGCACCGATGCCTGGTAGCCCATGGTTTCCAGGCCAAGTATCTTCTTGTTGTGTTTTTTTGCTTCGGTCATGATCACCTGCTCCATGGCGGTGGACTCACATTTGAAAGATCCCTGCTGCAGCACCGAAGCAGCCAGTATGGGCTTATACGTCTCCAGCAAGGAGAAGGGTAACATACCGGAATGCTGGCTGAAATATTCTTTTACAGTAGCATAATCCTTTTCGGCGAGCAGGTCCTTCAGCGTGGTATCCCCTTTCATCTTCATCTGCTTCATCATGCCAACCATCTCCATCATGTTGTCGAGGTCTACCTCAAAATAAACTTCATCGGCATCACGGATGATCCGCTTCATGCTGTCGCTGAGCGCCGCATCGTCCTTGCAGATCATATGGATGGTTCCGAAAATATAGGAAGGTCGTGTAATACCGTTGCCGCTTACTTTCCACAGCAATGATTTATCCTGCTTCTGGGCAAACGAACAAAGGGAAACGAGACTGACTACTAATGCCGCACTGATCCTTTTCATGTTGTCAATTTACTATTTTTTTGTTGCAATCCTACCCTGCCACCACGGCTTCCTCGCCATACATCTGGTTTTTAAACTTAAGGGAAGGGGAAGGCAGGAATTTTCCCAGACCGAGTGCGTTCCATTTCCCATCCACCGATGCAATGGTGCTGTCATTGGCCACAATGATATTGGGCCAGTCGCGCTGGAACCCGTCCAGCTCCTTTGTTTTGCGGGTACCGTCAAAACCCATACACGCAACGGCTCCACTGCGGCGAACGAGCAGGCTGTCACGTTTGGGGTCCAGGTTATTGCAGAAACGCCAGAGTGCAACAGCCAGGTCATTTGCATCCACCGTGTGCTCCACATACAGGATCATTTTCACGGCCGATGTTTCGGGCATATCACAGAGAGCCTGGTGAAGTTCACGTACATGGTTCATCCGGTTTTTTTCCACCGACACCAGCAGGCACGCAATGCCATCCTGTGCCAGCGCGGTATTCATGGAGCGGATCTCGGGAAAACGGCTGCTGAAAAACGCAGCATCCGGGCTCGTTATACCCGATTCGCCCTGTGGGCTGTCACCCAATTCCTCTTCCATTTTCCGGGTGCCATCGATACTCATCTTGCCACCAAAACCAAGCTTACTGCAGCTATGGTCCAGCACATCCATCGGTCCCTGCGAAAAATAAATATCAGACGCCGCGTCAAGGTTGGCAAATGCGTAGCGGGCCAGTTCGCGGTAATTGGTGATGCTGACTCCTTCATCGGCAATCACCAGTATTTTATTAAACATCATCTGCCCGGCACCCCACATGGCATTCATTACTTTTTGTCCCTGCCCGGCATAGTCTTTTTTAATCTGCGTGATTACCAGGTTGTGGAACACCCCTTCCACCGGCATTTCCATATTAATGATTTCCGGTACCATCGTCATCTTGATCGGTGCAAGGAAAATGCGTTCAGTCGCTTTTCCCAGCCAGGCATCTTCCTGGGGTGGTATGCCCACGATGGTAGCAGGGTATACCGGGTCTTTTTTATGGGTGATAGCGGTGATATGGAACCGCGGGTACCAGTCGGGCAATGAATAGTAACCGGTATGATCGCCGAAGGGTCCTTCCCAGATCAGTTCATCGGACGGATCCACATACCCTTCGATAATAAAATCCGCATCGGCCGGCACTTCGATTTCCGGCTGCGTGATACATTTTACCAGTTCCACTTTTTTCTTCCTTAGAAATCCGGCCAGCATATACTCATCCACATTCTCGGGCAAGGGTGCAGTTGCCGAGTACGCATAGGCCGGATCGCCACCGAGTGCAACGGCAACGGGCATGCGCTTATTCAGTTTTTTATATTCGGAAAAATGTTTGGCTGAAACTTTATGTTTATGCCAGTGCATGCCGGTAAGGGTTGGACCAAACACCTGCATCCGGTACATGCCCACGTTCCTTGAGTTGGTCGAAGGATCTTTTGTATGGATGATCGGAAGGGTAACAAACGGGCCACCGTCCTTTGGCCAGCAGGTAATCACCGGTAGTTTGCCAATGTCCGGGTTGTCGGTAATCACCACCTCCTGGCATTCGCCCCGGCCTGCGCGCACTTTAGGCATCCAGGAAGCGAACTGTCCCAGTTTGGGAAGCAGGCGGAGCTTATCGAGCAATGATTCTTTCGGGGACGCCAGCAGTTTGAACAATCCTTCAATTTCGGCTGCCACATCATCCAGTTTCTGTACGCCCAACGCCAGGCACATCCTGCGTTCGCTGCCGTAAGCGTTCATCAGCACGGGAAATTCATAACCGGTGTTCTCGAACAGCAATGCTTTGCCGCCACCCGGTTCCTTGCTGATGCGGTCGGTGATCTCGGCAATTTCGAGATGGGGGTCAACAAAGGATTTGATCCTGACTAACTCACCTTCTTTTTCAAGAAGGTCTATAAATGCCTGCTGGTTCCTGAATGCCATGGGTAATTTTAGTGGTGCAAATGTACAACACGGCAGTCAGGCTAATGGTTGTTGGCCGGGATTATAAAAGGGGAAATTGTTTTTAATAAACACTTGGAGGGCAACCCAACCGATCATTTTTCCCGAATCTGCGGGGGCGTTCGTTGCCGCTGGAGCCAATCCGGTAAGTCAGGTGTAAGCCGCTGAAGTAGTAAAGATCTTTGTATTTGGGGCTGCCCCTGGTAGCGCCCTTGCCGGGATAGGCCGGATCGCCGCCTGCCAGTTCATCGCCGCGGTAGGAATACTGCACGCCGGCCGGACTAAGATCAGCCGGGTCCGCATAGGTAGTACTTACATCATCAAAATAGTCGGTAAAGAGTTTGCGGATACCCATCTCCAGGCCCACATGTATTTTGTCGGACAATGCAAACTTAACGCCACCGCCAAAAGGGATTGCCCACTGGTAATTTTTTTCAACCGATGTACCCGGATATCCTGGCAAGCCCTGTCCTTCGGTCCGCAATGGACGCAGGTAAACCTTCGTTCCGTTGGTCGCGTAGGTGTAGGGATTGTGATGGTAAAAAGCAAGACCCGCAAATGCGTATGGGGTAAAGCGGTTGTCGTACAGGTTGAGCAGGTAGTACTCCCCTACCAGGCTTGCCTCATATAGTTTTGTTTCAAAACTCAGGTTCCTTGCGCGGAGTTCCGGTTTATTACTGTAACGGTCTGCACCGCCGATAATGGAATAGGAAAGCTGGCCACGCAGCGTGATGTTATCGGTCAGTTCGTAATTCAGTGTACCACCGATAACGCCATTGGTTACTTTTTTCGGGAAGATTTTTTCGGTCAGGTCGCCGTTGTAAGCCGCGGCACCGCCGAAAACACCAATATGGAAACGTTGTGAAAAACCTGC
>SDZZ01000388.1 GCA_004173255.1 Chitinophagaceae bacterium
CCTTAGGAGCTTAACTCTTACCTAGACCTAAGTAATCTTTATAATACTTAAGTAATTCTATAGTTTCTATAAGATTCTATATATTAGTATTATAGAATATTATAAAATTCTATAGTATCAAATACAGCCTGGTTTTGAGAATATAAAAATTTATAGTCTCAATTCTCGCCATCATTAAACAACTCAACAAAGACCTTATTTTTATAAAAAGCATTGATATGTTGAAAATCTGTAAACCGGTATTTTACATCGCCCTGATCTTTGAAACAATATTTACCCCTTCCTGCAGTTCTGAAAAAAGAACTTACCAGTATATTGAAACCAGTACAAAAACCAATGGTTTAACTACTGCAGCAGTAGAGCGGAAACCGATGGCTATAATGGCAGGTTCCGATTCAGCTGCTTACCTGGAAGCTTTTACACAATTTAGTTTGGGTAAAAAATTCTATGCAGATGAATATAAAAAGTCCGGTGCTTTATCAGGCAACCCTATATCATTTAAACTGATCAATGAAAAAGGAGTAGATATTGCGGCTGTGGTTTCATTCAGCAACAAAGTGGCATTGGAAACTGCCATTATACGCAGGGTAGCATTGCTTAAGGTATCGGACAATTAGAAGTTCCTGGTACATCAGCTACTCTTTTCACAAACTCAAACCTTGCAACCACCGGCAAATGATCCGATACATGATTTGCTACTTCCATCGTTTCAAATGATACCGGGCATAAAAGTAAAGCTGCAACGGAAACGGGCAACAAAAAAGCTGCCGGCCTTACCGGCACAACTGCCCGCGGGCCTGGTAATAAAAAAGCAAGCGTATGAAAAAAGTCACTGGTTTTTTAATGCTTGTATTGTTTTTGGTAACGGCATCTGCCCAGGATCCGCAGGCTGAACTCCGTAAGGGGAATGAGTTGTACCGGAAACAGCAGTACCCCGCTGCCGAAGCGGCATATGCCGAAGCGGAAAAACAGGATCCCGCAAATCTCAGCAGCAAGTTCAACAAGGCCAACGCCATGCACCGGCAGAATAAACAGTCGGCCGCCATCCGCGAACTGGATGACCTTTCTTTTAAATCGCTCGACAATAACCTTAAGTCAAAAAGCCAGTATAACAAAGGGGTGATCCTGTCGGGATTGGGTAAAACCGAAGAAGCCGTTGAAGCATACAAGGCTGCGCTGCGTATGGACCCCACCGATACCCAGGCCAGGGAGAACCTGCAGAAAGCCCTGAAAGAACTGGAAAAAAAGAAAGAGCAGCAGCAGGACCAGAAAAAAGACCAGAAGCAACAGGAAAAAAAACAGCAGCAGCAACAGCAACCGCAGCCACAACCGCAGATGAACCAGAAGGAAGCCGAACAGCGGCTCAAACTCCTGGAACAGAAGGAGAAGGAGGTGCAGCAACGATTACAGAAGGAAAAATCGAAGCAGGGTGGGGGCACCGGGAAGGACTGGTAAATATGCTGCCTTGTAGCCTTTGCCCGCCATAGTTAAAGCGAGGATCCTTACACCGGCCGATCCCTTTAATTGTTTATTTTTGCCTGATTATTCAACGCCCCCGGGCCGTCCCACTTATGGAATTGTATACCGCTTCACTGACCCAATATAAACGTCTCGCCACGCGCGAAGTAAAAATCGGCGACCTCTCCCTTGGTAATTTTAACCCGATCAGGGTGCAGACCATGACCACCACCGATACCATGGATACCATTGGCACGGTGGAGCAGACCATCCGCTGTATTGAAGCCGGGGCTGAAATGGTCCGTATAACGGCTCCCTCTAAAAAAGAGGCGGAAAACCTGCGGGTGATCCGTGACGAACTCCGCAAACGCGGGTACAATACCCCTCTCATTGCCGATATCCATTTTACCCCCAATGCAGCGGAAATTGCCGCACGCATTATTGAAAAAGTCAGGGTGAACCCCGGCAACTATGTTGACAAGAAAAAGTTTGAACTGATTGAATACTCCGATGCAGATTATGCAGAAGAGATCGACCGTATCCGTGAGCGGTTTACCCCGCTGGTAAAAATCTGTAAGGAGTACGGCACGGCCATGCGTATAGGAACCAACCATGGATCACTGAGCGATCGTATCATGAGCCGCTATGGTGACACAGCCATGGGTATGGTGGAAAGTGCGATGGAATTCCTTCGCATTGCCCGTTACGAGAACTACCACAATATTGTGCTCAGCATGAAGAGCAGTAATCCGCAGGTAATGGTGCAGGCCTACCGGCTGCTGGTTAACCTCATGCAGGATGAATTTGGCGAAGCCTACCCATTACACCTGGGCGTAACAGAAGCAGGCGACGGGGAAGATGGCCGTATCAAATCGGCTATCGGTATCGGTTCGTTACTGGAAGATGGGATCGGTGATACCATTCGTGTATCACTGACGGAAGACCCGGAATTTGAAATACCAGTCTGCAAGGACCTGGTCAAAAGATACACCAGCGCAACCGTTGTTGTAACAGACGATGGAAAAACTGCGAATGGAGATACAGCTGTGGCCTCAATGGCTGCACAAACCGCCATTGAAGGTGCAGTCCCGGCACCTTACGAAGGAAAAACCGCGGTGGCCGGTGCGCTCGCGGCGTTGCCATATGATCCTTTCCACTACCAGCGCCGGATAACTGACGTGGTTGATAATATCGGGGGCAGGCAGGTTCCGGTAGTGGTGGCCGACCTGGGTAAGCTTGAAAATATCATGGCGGGTGACCTGCAGAGCATCGGCTACCTGTATGATGAAGCCACCGACAAGTGGACCATCCGCGATGCGGCGGCAGATTATATTTTTACCGGCCACCAGGTGCTGCCGTTCAACCTGCCCGGTACGTTGAAAGTACTGGTATACCCCGCAGCCTGGGCGCTTGCTGAAGACAAATCGAAATACTTTCCCATTTTCCAGGATAGCGGTTTTGCAGTTTCGGAGGTGAAAAGTCCGGTGATGAATTTTGTAATGATCGATGCCGGGACAGTTTTTGCGATTGATGATTCGGCTGATGAATATCCTTACTGGAAACAACTGGCAGATCCGACCGTGGTCATCTGTATTTCATCGGTCAGTGCAAACGCTATGCAGTCCTGCCGCAGGTTTTTTTCTGAATTGCTTCGCCGGCAGGTGAAGAATCCCGTGATCCTGACCACTGACAGCAGCTGGTCCACCCCCGATGAACACCTGATCCATTTTGCCACAGAAACAGGCGCATTACTGCTCGATGGTTTTGGTGACGGGATCTGCCTGGGTTACACATCCGGCGCAAAACTCGAAAGCATCAAGAGTACCGGTCGCACCTACCTCGATGTAAAAGACATTTACCAGTTTACCAATAACACAGCCTTCAGCATACTGCAGGCAACACGTACCAGGATTTCGAAAACAGAATATATCAGCTGTCCCAGTTGCGGCCGTACCCTGTTCGACCTGCAGGAAACAACGGCAAAAATCCGATCGGTGACCAACCACCTCAAAGGGGTGAAGATTGCCATTATGGGATGTATTGTAAATGGTCCGGGTGAAATGGCCGATGCCGACTTCGGGTATGTAGGCAGTGGCCCCGGAAAGATCACCCTGTACAAAGGGAAGGATGTGATGAAGCGTAATGTAAACAGCGAGGTGGCAGTGGAAGAACTCATCCTGCTGTTGAAGGAAAATGAGGCCTGGGTAGAGCCGGCGGAGGTTTAATCCCGGTGTAAAATTCAATACGTTGGTTAAAAACAAACCCGGCACGATGCTGCTGGTGATTTTCCTGGTAGCATTGCTGGTGGAAATGATGGCTATTGCAGCCGGCTATCCGCAGGTGCGGTATGTTTCCAAAATAGTACTGATGCCGGCGCTTGCCGCGTGGTATTTCCTGCAGCCAAAACAATCGCGCAATCCGATGAATGGGTTTATACCGGCAGCCCTCTTTTTTTCATGGATGGGTGATATATTCCTGCTTTTTGAACAGCGACAGGCTGTTTTTTTTATGTCCGGCCTGGGCTCCTTTCTTATCGCGCATATTGTGTACCTGGTTTATTTCAGCCGGCTGCGTGCAGCTTCCGGAAGTTTTTACCGGCTGGGCTGGATAGTACCGCTCGGCCTGTATTATTTTTTACTGATGCGGTTGCTGGATCCTTCGCTGGGCGCGCTTGGCTGGCCGGTGAGGATTTATGGCTTTACGATCTGCCTGATGCTTTTCACGGCGATAAGGTTGAGACTCGATCGCGGCGGTGCCGGCCGTAAAATGCTGGCAGGGGCTTTGTTGTTTGTGTTGTCCGATTCACTGCTGGCAATCGATCGTTTTTACCAGCCCGTTGCATTGGCCGGCTGCTGGATCATGCTTACGTATGCAGTAGCTCAG
>SDZZ01000039.1 GCA_004173255.1 Chitinophagaceae bacterium
ACAACGATCTCGGTGACCGGGCACGCAACACCGGTCGACGAACATACCGCGCCTGAACGGACCACCCCGTTTTCTGTAATACCTGCGCTGTTACCGGTTGGCAATGTCAACGCTGCCGGTGCGGGTACGCGGATGGTAACCGACATCGTAACCGAATCGCCGATGGCAACGCCTTCACCCATCAGGAAATGATAGGTTCCCGAAGTTGTACCTGTGTAAGATGCACCGGCAGGGTCATGCGGGTAAGTGATGCCCGGTACGTCCATAGTCCACGGCGATGGAAGCGTGATGTTGAATCCGTCGCTGATACTGGTCGGCAGTGGACCCAGGTTGATCGATTTGAAATGATAGGTAGTGAACACATCGCCGGTTACGCAGTCCTGCACTGCTACGTCAGCATATGAATGGATCTCGTGGTCGTTGGTCTGTACGGGAATGCCTTTGATCGGGATGATCTGCCCCTGTTGTTTGTCCGATGTAATGGCCGTACCGCAGAAAGAGGTACCAGCCGATAAAAAATTAAGGCTGGCTCCGCTGGTAAATGCACAGCTGGTGGTTACACCAAAACGGATGCGCAATGCCTGCTGGGAATATAATGCGGCAAGGTCGGATGATGGAATGGTGAACAGGATGCCTTCTGCTACGGTAGTTACGTTCACATCCGCCACTGTAACATAACTGCCACTTCCTGCGGGGTATTCAAACTGGAACGTGCCTGGCGCGTAAGCTACGCCTGTTGCGGGTCCTGCAAGAACCTGCAGATTATGTACTGCCGATGCGCCGGTGTTGCTCGTTTCAATTTCGTAAGTCAGCACATCGCAGGCATCCGGTGCCGGGGACAATACCGGCTCGGAAATAATATTGGTCTGTAGCGAAGACACCAACGGGATGACCGCAAGTGTAATGGTTTTTTTGTGTGTGGCCGCGGCAACAGATGACGGGTAACCGCTGTTGTTGCAGTCGTACCAGTATGCCAGTGTAAAACTGTCAATCGCACAGGCGGTGAAGGTGGCGTTGATCCGGTAATAGTTGCTGGTTTGTGCAAATGTACCCAGCTGGTACAGACCCGATCCCGAAAGAGGTACGGTGCTGATGATATAACCGCCGGGACCACTAAGGCGCTGCACATTGTTAATGGTTATGGTACCAGTGTTGTTCGTGCGGCCCATCCATACCCGTAAGGCCTGCGCCACAGATGAATTGCTTACCTGTATTTCCCATGACACATTGTTATCGGTTACCGCCGGCGTGGTATTCGCGGTGGAAATCAGTATATCCGGAACGGTATAATAAATGCTGTCCCATACATTAATGCTGTTGCCCGGGAACCCGGTCTGGTAACCGGGTGTGGCTACCTGCTGCATTACAAAGTTTGCGGCTGAGCGGGGTACCACATCGCAGGTCGGACGGATGGTCACTGTAGTAGTAAGGCTGTTGCCCTGGTCGCCACGCACAAAAGTACCGTTGGTAAACAACGCTTCAAGGTCAAATTGCAATGGATTGGCGCCTGCCGTCAACGGTGTTATGGTTACTGTTTTTGTGGAAACAACGCCAACGCCGCTTGTCCAGGAATAAGTTGCGGTGGCAGAAACATATTCGCTTCCCGCCGGTATTGTGTACTGCAGGCTGCGGTGGATGGTTACCGGCCGGTATTCATTGACAAAAGGTTTGCTGCCTGCACTGTTCCCACCAATGGAAAAATAATGATCCATTTCCGTAGCCACATTCCCTATTCCGGTCAGGGAGTAGGTGCGGGTACCGGTAGAGCCGGCTTCATAACCCACCACGGTAAACTGGCCGGGATAATTCGGATTGCAACTGTACTGGTCAGCTGCAATTGCAGGATCTGCCTGGTCACTTACAAAGAAATGCGTTCCGAGTTGTACCGGCACCTGTGTGGATCCGGGGTTGCCGGTTATCCTGAAATCGATCGTTACCACAACAGAGTCGCCATCATTGAATGAAGTATAACTGCCCGGCAATGCGGATACGCTGTTCAGCGCAGGGATACTGAAATCAACCTTGTGAACTGCACCGCTGCTCAGCACGGGTATTCCGGACACGCTGTAGAAAGGTGTGCTGGCGCCGGATGCATACAGGGTGACGGTGGCCTTTTGTGCGGTAACCAGCGATGATCCGGTCAGGAATGTATCGATGGCGTAGCCGTGGCTGAAAGCCGATGGGGACGCGGAGCCTATACTGACGCGACCGGCAAACAATGTCCGCACGGTATCGCCCGGCATGGCCAGGTCCTTCCTCACTTTCGTTGGATCGGGTACGCCCGAGGCATCGGCAACACCGTTGTTATCATTATCAGGCGCACCGTAGTTGGTACGTTGTGCAATAAAAGAAGAGAAGTTGAGACCGCCTGCCGTAGTGCAGGTTGTCGGGCAAATCACGTTGATCCCCGATATATTGCGTAGGATCCATTCTTCCTGTGCACATGCCGGTGAAATTTTAAACCATGCATTCAGCGTTACCTGGTTGCCATTGTAAGGCAGTGCGCAGTCAGCCGTTGTATTCCGGAACCGCAGGCTGGCGCCCTGCAGGTTGGCCGGTTTGAAAGGACCGGTAAATTGATAGGTGGCATTGACACGGTGCAATAGCGGATCGTAACTGAACAAGGCTGGTGAACCAAGGCTAACGCCGGTGGAACTATTTACCAATAATACATCGGCCACATTTCCCGAAAAAGTTATGTTGGATGGCAGGGTCAGTTCAAACCGGATGGTGGACTGGTCCGGCGCCACATTGTTATAGGTTGCCGATGTTGCCTGCGGGAAATCAAATATTAGTGTTTCCGCCACACCGGAGAAAAGCGCGGAAGGAAAATGAGGAATGGCAGTGAGCGAGGTGACCGCCACGCTGCGAATCAGGGTGGACAAGGGTTCGGTACGACCGGCACAGGGTGCGTTGTAATCAAAACGGATCATGGAACCCGGTGTGCTGATGCTTCCTGCGGCAGGTCCGCTAACCGGGCAAAAAGTCTCATTGTACCGCAGGTAAACCGTATCACCCGGGTTGATTACCGGAATGGCAAAGGTTACGAGTCCGGGCTGTGTGCCGATACACGCAGCCGGTGAAGAATAGGTTGAAGCGGAAGCCGGGGTAATGGCTGTCCATGTGCCGGATACCCCGAGTTTGAACTGGAAGGCAGAGAAAGCCGATTGGCTGGCCGCTGTTTCGGCTGCATTGAACGACTGCATAGTGGCAGGAAGGGCCGATGCTGTTGAAAACAGCTGGAGTGACAGTTCATTCAGTCGTACACTTCCGGTATTGGTCAATCGTACAGTTTGCTGAACTCCGCTTCCCCTGCAGGTAAGCGGCTGCAGGTCCGGTATAATTTTCAGGGAGGGAAGGAAGGAATTGTTGACGGTTGCACCGGCTGTTGCCTTGCCCATGAAGGTTGCGCCAAAGCAGGGACTGCTGTCGCAGCCAAACCAGGTGGCAAACCTTGACTGCAGGAAACAGTTGCTTACAATAGATACGTTTTCAACCAGTGTGATGCTTTGTCCCTGTGAAAGCACACCTCCCGAAAACGAAAAAGTGGTCACCGTATCGGCGCCCACCAGCGATTTGGAGGTAAGGATCGTCCAGCCCCCGCTTACAGAAATCCCTTTGATGTAGAGACCACTGCCGCTGGTATCGGCCAGTGTGAATTCGGTAATGGAACCATATCCATTGTTGACAATATTAATATTCCGTGTATAGTTATCGCCCGATGAACCGAAATAACTGCTGTTTGTAATGTTCGGGATGGTCAGTGAAGCGCTTTGTGTATTGAAGCTGTTGCTTTTTGTAGTGACGGTTGCCAGGGTACTGGTGCTGAAATCATAACTCACCTGGCTGTTGACGGAAAGGGAATTCTGCATCGCTGAGCAGGTGGCATAGGCCGAATAGCCAATCTCTGTAAAACCAGGAGCAGCGGGGATGTTCGCCAGTGTGATCTGGGCGGTGTTGGCTGATGAGGAGGATTCGGTTACGGTTCCTGCTCCACCTGCAAGGGTGGCAGAACCGGCAACATACACAAACCCGGCCGGCAGGTTGATGACCAGCTGGCCATCGGGACCAACGGAGCCTGCGCCATTCACGCGCACACGGAAAGCCGAACTACCGTTACATACATTCACGGGTACTGCCGGCGCACCGTAATCAGGAAGTACTGTCTGGCCGGATATACTGTTCAGTCCGGAACCCAGGAGGATTACAAGGACAAATGCGAATAATCTTTTCATGCTACACAAAGGATCAGGTAACAGCCGCCCTGAAGAAAGAGTGATTCCTTCCAACGGTGAGGCTGAAAAATTTACACTCTTCTAAAGTTTGGGAATAACCGGGATGTTGTTCGTAAGAGTTCGATCCTTTGTGAGGCACATTAAATGCAGCAGGGTAGAATGGTTGTTCATGGTTCTGTTAGATTTGGATGTTGGACGATGGCTTTGCAGGCCAAAATAAACTGATTGACAACTCTGAAACAACGGTCGGGTGAAAAAAATTGCCCCGCGGTTTCCGGTGTTGTACCACGTAATAACTTCTAAGGGTTTCCAGTTATTGTGCGCTAACTGCAAATCACTAGCAGTCCTGCGTTCTGGCCTCTCTTTTTTGACATTTTTGGGTATCTATATTGTCATGCCCGTATTTTGGCTGAACTGGCGGAGGGTGTATGGGCATTTTGCCTCATAATGCTGTAACAAAGTGGTGTGGCGGGTTTTGGACATATTAACAGCGGTTTTAATGCAACTGAGCCAGTAATCACGCGTACCTGGCAGGTAAGAATCCTCGGGCTATTACCCGCTGTGCCGGAAAGATTGCCCTATTTAGCCGTAGAAATACTGCTTTTCCCAAAAAACGGACGTGGGCGTTGGTCGTGGATCAGTTAATTTCGCGGGGACTATGAAGCATTTTCGTGCGATCAAGAAATATTTCTGGAAGTACCGTGTCCGTTTGACCATCGGTATCCTGTTCATTTTTGTTTCCAATTATTTCAGCGTACTCACACCCCAGGTGACGGGATTCGTGATTGATTTTGTGCAGCGCGCACTCAACCTGCCGGGCTACAAACCCCGGCTGCAGCCTGCTGGTTATGATCCGCTGGTAAACCACTTTATCGAATTTGTGGGAACGGGGTACAGCATCGGCAAAGTGGTGGCTATCTGTGGCATCACCATCCTGCTGCTGGCGCTGCTGCGCGGCATTTTCCTGTTCCTGATGAGGCAGACTGTCATTGTTATGAGCCGCCATATTGAGTTTGACCAGAAGAATGAGATCTACCGCCACTACCAGCAACTGGACATGGCCTTTTACAAGCAGAATAGCACAGGCGATTTAATGAATCGGATCACGGAAGATGTAAGCCGTGTACGGATGTTCTCCGGCCCCGCCATTATGTACCTTGTGAACCTGGTGGCAGTTATTTCGCTGGCCGTGTTTTTCATGGTGAAAAGGGACGCCACCCTGACTGCCTACGTGCTGGCCCCCCTGCCGATCCTGGCCGTGGCCATCTATTATGTCAATAACCTGATCCATAAAAAGAGTGAAAAAATACAGGAGGCGCTGTCTGACCTGACCACCAACGCACAGGAATCGTACAGCGGCATCCGCGTGATCAAGTCATTCGTCCAGGAAAAAGCCATGCTGGGATTCTTTGAAAAGAACAGTGAAAGCTACCGCAGTTCGGCCATCGGCCTTGCGCGGGTGGAGGCGGTCTATTTTCCGTCAATCAACCTGCTGATCGGATTGAGCACGTTGTTTACCATCATGATTGGTGGACTATACTTCATTCACGGCACACACAATATGGACATAGCCACCATTGTGGAATTTGTCATGTACATCAATATGCTTACGTTCCCCGTGAGTGCCATTGGGCTGACAGCCAGCATGATCCAGCGGGCGGCGGCTTCGCAGAAGCGGATCAATGAATTCCTCGATACCAAACCGGCGATCAGCAATAATGAACTGCTTCCCCACGCCCCGCTCAAAGGGGCTATCCGCTTTGAAAATACCGGTTTTGTATACCCCGATACGGGTGTGGTAGCCATGTCGGATTTCAACCTCGACATCAGAAGCGGCGAAAAAATAGCGATCATTGGCCGTACCGGCAGCGGCAAAACAACCATCGCCCACCTGTTGCTTCGCATGTACGATCCCACCTCGGGCACCATCCGCATAGATGGCACCGACGTTCGCGAACTTCCCCTGCAGTCACTTCGGGAGCAGGTCAGTTACGTACCGCAGGATGGATTCCTGTTCAGTGATACGGTGGCCAATAATATCGGGTTCGGATTTGAAACGTCCAGCCAGGCCGACGTGGAACACGCCGCTACGCTGGCCTGTGTACAAAAAGAAATCCTTTCTTTTTCCGAAGGCTATTCGACCATGATCGGTGAACGTGGTGTTACACTCAGTGGCGGTCAGAAACAACGGATTTCAATCGCCCGGGCATTGCTGAAAGACCCTGCTATTGTCATTTTTGATGACTGCCTCAGTGCGGTTGATGCCAAGACGGAAAAAGAGATTACCGCCAACCTGAACAGCTACCTCAACGGCAGAACCGCTATCATCATTACCCACCGCGTCTTTTCACTTCTTGAGTTCGACCGGATCATTGTACTTGACCACGGACGCATTGCCGAGCAGGGCAGCCATCGCGACCTGCTGGCGGCAAATGGCTATTACGCGGAACTGTATGCACGGCAGCAGGCGATTGACCAGGATGTTTGATTGGCCCGTAATGCCTTACCAGCGGGGCTTTTAGCCGTTCTGGCAGGCGTGCAACTAAATTACTTTCATCTTTGGCTGTTTCAAAAACATCTCTATATTTGTAACTATAACCAGGGCCTTTTAAATCATCTGCAAAAACTACTAACGTGGCGTACGAGAACAACGACAAGAAAATTGAAAGTATCTACAGTAAACGGATCAGAGCCGGTAAAAGAAGAACTTATTTTTTTGATGTGAGGGCCACCAGGGGCAATGACTACTACCTGACCATTACTGAAAGCCGCAAACGTTTTGATGATAACGGTTATGATCGCCACAAGGTTTTTTTATACAAGGAAGACTTTAATAAATTTATCAGGGCGCTGAATGAAGCGGTTGACTATGTAAAGACTGACCTGATGCCCGACTTCGATTTTGATGCCTTCAACCATGATGAAGCGTACGATGGCGAAGGGGAACAGGGAAGCGAGAACGGGACTTACACTCCGGCTCCGGTAGTTGCCATGCAGGAAGAAGTGGTGGAAGAGGAAGAAGCGCCGGCACCCGCGCCAGTAGCAGCTTCGGTGGATGAAACCGTTACAGCCACAGCTAACAACGAAGAAGTTGACAAATGGTAATCACTGATATAAATGAACTGAAAAGGTCCATCAATTGATGGACCTTTTTTTATGCGGTCATGTATGGGCGTTACCCACTTTTACCTGAACTCAACGGGCGGGGCTGGATTAGGAATCGGGTTAACCGGTTTGGGGTTTAGCAGGAGGGAGGTAGTACTGGTTGACATATGGTCATTTTCATCAGGTGGCACTACACAAGGCATGTTATCCTGTTTCAGGACCCGGTATTGTACCCCGTCAGCTTTTGGCCAATTTCCGGGAGTCAGTTCTTTCCGGCCTGGCTTTAATCCCAGGGTTCCCTGAAGCAATGTTGTCCCGTTGCCCGGAACAAATGGTTTTGCAGATTCTGTACGATACTTTCCAGGAAGCCTGGGGAAAGCAGGGAAGGACTCGTTCTGGGCGGATACTGCTCCGGCGCCGTGCATAGCAAGGCATACGAGGATAACTTTCATACAGGTTTAGTTTTACTTAAGTTAACTACTTTTTCATCTTCTTGTACGCATTGATCAACCCGTTGGTGGATGAATCGTGTGCCGTCACCCGATCGTCGCTGATCAGCTCAGGCAGGATCTTGCTGGCCAGTTGTTTGCCCAGTTCAACTCCCCACTGGTCGAAACTGAATATATTCCAGATAACTCCCTGAACGAAAATTTTGTGTTCATAAAGCGCTGTCAGCTGACCGAGAGTGTATGGTGTGATCTTTTTGACCAGGAAAGAATTGGTCGGACGGTTTCCACTGAAAACCTTGAAGGGCACCAGTTTTGCGATTTCGTCGTCCGCCAGTCCCTGCTTTTTAAGTTCAGCCGTCACTTCATCTTCTGTTTTGCCGTTCATCAGGGCCTCCGTCTGCGCAAAAAAATTGGAGAGCAGTTTCGGATGGTGGTCACCCAGCGGATTGTGGGTTTGGGCAGGTGCTATAAAATCACAGGGGATCAGCGGCGTGCCCTGGTGGATGAGCTGGTAAAATGCATGCTGCCCATTGGTTCCGGGTTCACCCCAGATGACTGGTCCGCTGGCGTATGCAATTTCCTTCCCGGTCCGATCCACACTTTTTCCGTTGCTTTCCATATTTCCCTGCTGGAAGTAGGCAGCAAAACGGTTCATGTATTGATCATACGGTAGTATGGCCTCTGTCTGCGAGCCAAAAAAATTGATATACCAAAGGCTCGTCAAAGCCATAATCACCGGTATGTTCTGCTCAAACGGCGTGTTGCGGAAATGCAGGTCCGTGCTGTGTGCCCCTTCCAGCATCTCTTCAAACTTTTTATACCCGATCGTCAGCGCAATGGATAAACCGATGGCACTCCAGAGCGAATAACGTCCGCCCACCCAGTCCCAGAACTCAAACATATTTTCCTTGTCGATCCCGAAACCGGTTACTTCCTTTTCGTTGGTCGACAATGCGACAAAATGTTTTGCCACGTGTTTTTTATCCTTTGCCGTTTCCAGGAACCAGTCACGCGCACTCAGGGCGTTGGTCATGGTTTCCTGCGTGGTAAACGTTTTGGATGCAACCAGGAAAAGGGTCTTTTCAGGGTTCACCAGTTTCAGTGTTTCGGCGATATGCGTGCCGTCCACGTTAGACACAAAAAATGTCTCGATGTCTTCCACTTTGTAAGGGGCCAGCGCTTCCGCTACCATTTTAGGCCCCAGGTCACTTCCACCTATCCCGATATTTACAATGTATTTAATCCTTTTGCCGGTATAACCCCGGTGTTCACCCGAGTGTACTGCTTCGCAAAAATTTTTCATTTTTTTCAGCACCTTCCTTACATCGGGCATCACGTCTTTCCCGTCAGTCATCACGGGTGTTTTGGAAGTATTGCGCAGGGCAGTATGCAATACCGCGCGATTCTCGGTTTCATTGATCTTCTCACCATTGAACATGGCCTCCATGGCGTCTTTCACCTGGCATTCATCCGCCAGCTGCAACAATAATTTCAACGTGTTGGGGCTGATAATATTTTTGGAGTAGTCGAACAGGATGTCTTCAAACTGCAGGTGGTATTTATTAAATCGCTCCGGATCGGAGGCAAAGAGGTCGCGCATGCGGATGGATTGCATGGCCGCATAATCTTCTTTCAATAACTGCCAGGCGGTTGTGTTGAGGGGATTGATTTTTGGAAGCATGGACTATAATTTATTTATGATATCAATTGTACGTTCGACCATTTCGGGACTGATGTCCAGGTGAAGCACCAGCCGCACACGGTTGGGGGCAATTGCGTAGGACAGTATGCCCTGGTGTTTCAGCTTTTCCACCAGCTGTGGTGCTGTGGTGGCCGGTTTCAGCTGGAAGATGAGGATATTTGTTTCCACCGGCAATACCATTTCCACAAACTCCTTTTGTGCTATTACTTCTGCAATCCGGGTGGCATGGAGATGATCTTCCGAAAGCCGGTTGATGTTATTTTTCAGTGCATAAGTGCCAGCGGCCGCCAGCATACCCGCCTGCCGCATGCCACCCCCGAATACCTTGCGGATCCTGCGGGCCTTCCGGATAAACGGACTGCTGCCAAGCAACAGGCTGCCAACCGGGCAACCAAGGCTTTTACTGAGACATATGGAAATGCTATGGAACTGTGCGCCATAGTCCCGGGCCGATTCGTTTTTTGCCACCATCGCATTCCACAGGCGTGCACCATCGAGATGCAGCGGAAGATGCAGTTCATCACACACCTGGCGGATGCGCCTGATTTCTTCAAATTCATAACAGCTGCCACCCCCGCGGTTGCTGGTGTTTTCCAGGCAAACCAGGCTGCTGTTTGCACGATGGATATCATCGGGATTCACCGCTTCACGCACCTGGCTGGCAGTGATCCGTCCATTATTACCCTGGAGTAACTTCACGGAAGCACCTGAATTAAAGGCAATACCCCCGCCCTCGTACTGGTAAATATGCGCGTTCTCATCACAGATCACTTCATCGCCGGGTTGTGTATGGCATTTGATCGCAATCTGGTTGGTCATGGTACCTGACGGACAAAACAGTCCGGCCTCCATCCCAAACATTTCCGCAGCCAGTATTTCGAGTTCATTAATGGAGGGGTCTTCACCAAACACATCATCACCCAGTTTTGCAGTTCGCATCGCTTCTGCCATTCCCGGCCCCGGCCGGGTAACGGTATCTGAACGGTAATCAATGATCATCCAACTCTTTTCTGCAAGATAATCCGTTCGCTCCTCAATTCAGGCGGTTCACGAAAGAGAATTAAATCAAATGCCTGCCTTTCTTTATTTTGTTGGCCAAATGAGAGGACCTGTTGAATATATGCTCACGGTATTTGTCTGTATCCTGCTTACGGTGGCCGGACTGGTACTGCTGGCAAACTTCAAACGCCTGTTTGTCCGCATGCGGCCCGCCTGGCTACGGACACTTGCAGCGGCCTGGGTGGTCCTGCTCTGCTTCCTGACTGCCCTGACACCCATCAACGGCCAGATACTGCATTCGATTGAGGCATATGGATGGGTACATACCATTACCGGACAGCTGTTCCTGGTTACTGCATATACCCTGGTTGTTTTTAATACGGCAAGGGTCATCGCCACGCACCCTGCCCTTGCCGGTCTTTCCTTCCTGACCAGGAGCCTGCTGGTTTTGTTGTCTATCATCCTCACCACGGTGATAGTGACAGTTGGTATGCACTGGCTCAGCCAGTACTATGATCAAACCGGTACCTACAATATGGAGGTACTGCATTACTCGATGCTCATCAACCTGTATTTCGGAATGGCCGCAGGACTTGTATTTGTGCTGGTGAATTACAAGGACCTGGAGCAGAAACGGCGGTTCGATGCAAAGGAACTTGAACTCAGCCGCCTGCGTGAATCGAAGGCAACGGCCGAGCTGGACGCATTGTATTCAAAAGTCAATCCGCACTTCCTCTATAACGCGCTTAATTCAATTGCCGAACTGGCGCTGGTCGATGGCAGGAAAGCCCGGAAGATGACCATTGCCCTGGCCGACCTGTTCCGTTACAGCATGAATTATTCAAAAACAAATTATGCCACGCTGGAAGAGGAACTGGAAATGACCGGACTCTACCTGCATATTGAAAAGATCCGTTTCGAAGACCAGCTCAACTATACGGTACAGGTTGACCCCGCCTTTGCCCGCGTACAGGTACCACGTTTCATCCTGCAACCACTGGCTGAAAACGCGGTGAAGCATGGGTTACGCGTCACCGGCCACATGACCGAGATCCGGATTGTGGTGACCGGAAGGGAAGGGGGAATGCAGATCAGCATTGAAGACAACGGTCCCGCGTTCCCCGGGCAGCTGAACCCCGGTTACGGGATTAAAAGTGTGTATGATAAAATGGATCTCCTGTTTCCCGGAGCATACGAAATCTATTTCAGCAGCAGGCCAATGAAAGCTGTAACCATCTTTTTCCCAAACATCCAAAAGTTATGAGCGGAGTTTTTACAGCAGTAATCATTGATGATGAGCCCGGGGCACGCAGGCTCATGCGTAACCTGCTGCAGGAGCATGCCGCACAGGTGCAGGTACTGGATGAAGCGGGCACGGGAGCCGACGCAATACGCGTGGTTGCTGCATTGAAACCGGATCTCATCTTTCTCGATATCCAGATGCCCGATATGACCGGGTTTGATGTACTGGAGAAACTGGACCATAAGCCGTATGTCATTTTCACTACCGCCTTTGAAGAATATGCCATCCGCGCCTTCGAAAACCTGTCGGTCGACTACCTGTTGAAACCAATCCGTGAAGAAAGGCTGGCACAGAGCATGGAGAAACTCAAACACTTTGCGCGCACCGGTGACCGGCTGAACATGGCTGTGCTGCAGGACCTGATCCGCAGCATGAAAGTACCCGCACCAGCCATGGCGCTAACGGTGCGGACCGGCGACAAAATCAGCCTCGTTCGTTTTGAAGAGATCTCTTTTTTCGAGGCGCAGGATAAGTACGTAGCAATCCATACGGTGGACGGGCAGAAATATTTATCGGACCAGTCACTCAACCGCCTCGTCGAAATTCTTCCCGGTAATTTTTTCAGGATCCAGAAATCTTTTATTGTAAACCTTGACCGCATCCGGGAAATGTACCGGCACCTGAATGGCCGGTTCCTGTTTTCAATGAACGATAAAACAAACAACCGCCTTACTTCCGGTCGTACGTATGCAGATGCCATAAAGGCCCGCTTCAGTTTATAATCACCTCCATTCACCCCCAGGTTTCTGCCACTCATCCCAAACACGGCCCTGAATGTAACCCGGGGAATGCTGCTGCGTCAAAGCTCCTGTATTCCATTTTACACGTTGTTTCAATGAAGGCCATCCATCACGGATAATGACCGTTCACTACTAAACAATGAACTATGCAATGCAAAGTACCTAATTTCGAACTGTAATCAACAAAGACAAGTACTAAAAAACCTAACCAAGATGCGATACTACTTTAACTTATTGACAATTAGCATTTTGCTTTTGTCTGCCCATGTCGGCGATGCCCAGCAACCGACCGGCGCCATCAGCGGGACCATCATTGATGGCAGCTCAAAGACAATTGAGTCGGCCACCATTCGCCTGCTGAAAGCTTCCGATTCTTCCCTGGTAAAAATGGGAGTGGCCGGAAAAGATGGTCATTTCGAATTCATTTCAGTTCCATTTGGCCGGTTCCTGGTAGCCGTTTCCGCTGTAGGACATGATCCGGCTTTCAGTGATGTGGCCGAACTGACCGCAGCGAACCCGGCAGTAGCGCTGAAAACAATCGAACTGGTTCCATCGGCCAAAGCCATGACCGGCGTGGTTGTTACATCGAAAAAACCATTTATCGAGCAGAAGGCCGGTAAAATGGTGCTGAATGTGGAAGCATCGCCAACCAGCGCGGGTATGACTGCACTGGAACTGCTGGAAAAATCGCCCGGCGTATCGGTCGACAACGACGGCAATATCAGCCTGAAGGGAAAACAGGGAGTGATGATCCTGATCGACGGCAAACCGACTTACATGAGCGGAGCCGACCTGACCGCGTTACTGAAGAGCATGCAGAGCAGCAACCTGGACCAGATCGAAATCATGACCAATCCACCGGCAAAATATGATGCAGCAGGAAACTCCGGCATCATCAATATCAAAACAAAGAAGGGTATTGTAAGAGGTATGAACGGGACAGCGAATGTGGGTTATACCCAGGCACTGTACAGCAGGTTCAATGGTGGAGTTAACCTCAACTACCGGAACAACAAACTGAATTTATTCGGCGGATACAATGCAGGCACTTACGAAGGATATAATATTCTTGATCTCGGCCGGCGCATTTATGGCCAGGACAAGGTAACGCTGGAAAGTACCATCGACCAGATTTCGAGGCCTCACTACGACGGGTATTACCAGAGTGCGAAACTGGGTATCGATTATAATTTTTCAAAGAAGGATGTAGCGGGTATTGTACTCAATGGCAACTTCAATGATCATAATGATGATCCGCAAAGCAATTCGTTCATCCGTGATGTGAACGGTTCATTTTTGGATAACCTGCGTTCTTCTTCCAGGAACTCGCGCAATTCGAATAATATCACAGCCAACTTCAATTACAAACATACATTTGATTCGACCGGTCGTGAATTGTCGGTCGACCTTGACTATGCCAATTACATCACCCGCGGAAAAACTTTATTGAATACGCAGAGTTTCAATGAAGCCGGTCACGAAGCGGGTACACTGGCCACCCTGCGTGGTGTGTTACCATCTGATATCAATATTTACAGCGCAAAACTGGACTACGTACACCCGCTGAAAAAAGGATGGAAGCTGGAGGCAGGGTTGAAATCCAGTTATGTAGAAACAGATAACAAAGTTGAATACTTCCGCGGTGAAGGCGGGGGATGGTCGCTGGACAATAACCGCAGCAACCACTTCCTGTACAAGGAAAATATCAATGCCGCATATGGCATACTGAGCGGATCGATAAAAAAATGGGAACTGAGTGCGGGTCTCCGGGTGGAGAACACCATTTCCGATGGCCTTCAGATGAGCAATGATTCCAGCTTCCGCCGCAACTATACCAACCTGTTTCCCAATGCAGGCGTAGCATACAACCTGAATGAAAAAAACCAGTTCAACCTGAGTTACAGCCGCCGTGTTTCGAGACCAAACTATGGTGACCTGAACCCATTCACCTTCTTCCTCGACTCACTTACGTACCAGCGCGGCAACCCATACCTGCAGCCGCAATTCACCAATAATTTTGAGCTGAGCCATACCTGGAACCGCATACTGACCACCACGCTGAACTATACAACTACCAACGACGTGATCACGGAAATGATCAAACAGGAAGGGAACCAGACGTTCCAGACCAGGGACAACTTCAATCAGCTGCACCAGTTTGGTATAGCCCTGATGGCGAACATCCCGCTGAAAAAATGGTGGAACGCCAACTTTTATGTGAACGGATTCCAGAACAGTTTTGAGGGACTATACGGCGGGCAGCAGCTGGACCTCAGCTTCAAGACACTGATGGCAAACATGACACACAGTTTCACCCTGGGCGATGGATGGTCCGGCGAAATAAGCGGATGGTGGAGAAGCAAAGGCCTGGAAGGATTGCTCGTAATTAAAAGTATGGGAGCCATGAACGCCGGTATTTCCAAACAACTGTTGAAAAAGAAGGGCACACTCAAGGTTGGGATAAGGGATATCTTTTACACCCAGAAGTTTGCCGGTTATGCACGCTACAGCGACGTGGACCTGCAACTGTCCGGTCGCCGCGACAGCCGCCAGCTGAATGTCAGCTTCAACTATCGTTTTGGTAAATCCAGCATTGCCGGTGAACGCCGCCGCAAATCGGGCGCTACCGATGAGCAGGGAAGGGTAGGAGGTGGAAACTGATTAACCAGTAATATGAAAGAAGCACTTTATCCCCGCCTGGTTTTCATGGTTGCCTTTGCAGTGTTACTCCTGTACACGCTGGGCAAAGCCTGAACCAACGGTCTGCACATAGGCGCTTGCGCCAGCACTCCCGGCAGGTCCGGGAGTTTTTTTATGCCCGCACTTATTCATAAAATTTCCGTACTTCGTGGTAATTCAAAACAATACGATTATGCCTTCATTTGATATGGTCAGCAAGGTCGATGCGCAGGCGCTCGACAACGCTGTAAACGTGGTCAGCAAAGAAATAACCAACCGGTTCGATTTTAAAGGTTCACATGTGGTGATCAACCTCGATAAAAAGGAGTTCAAGATCCACCTCGAAACGGACGATGATATGAAGATGCGCCAGCTGCTGGATGTACTGGTTAGCCGCGCGCACAAACAGGGCATATCTCCCGAAGCATTCGACCTTTCCAAAGAAGGCGGACAATCGGGCAAAGCCTGGAAAAAAGAGGTAATGGTGCGCAATGGCCTGAAACAGGAAGACGCTAAAAAGATCGTGAAACTGATCAAGGATTCGGGCCTGAAAGTGCAGGCCTCCATTAACGATGATATCGTTCGCATTACGGGTAAAAAGATCGATGACCTGCAGGAAGTGATCCAGGCATCGAAAACCTGGGAGCTCGGGGTTCCGATCCAGGTGGAAAACATGCGGTCCTGATAAAAATGACACGCCCGGGGACAACAATTATTTGGCTTTGAGAAAAATCTGGTCTACATTTGCACCCCAAACAATCTATTTAACTGTACGGCCAAATCCGTGCAACCTTCAAAATCAGGGAATTATGAAAAAAGGTCTCCATCCCGATAGCTACCGGTTAGTAGTTTTCAAAGACATGAGTAATGGCCATACATTCCTCAGCCGGTCTACAGCGAACACAAAAGAAACACTGAAATGGGAAGATGGTAATGAATATCCATTGGTAAAGCTGGAAATTTCCAGTACTTCACACCCTTTCTTCACCGGTAAGAACATGCTGGTTGACACCGCTGGCCGGATCGACAAGTTCAAGAAGAAATACGCGAAAAAAGCAGAATAATATTATATTGTGCAACGGCTCTGACGAAAATGATGAGCTGTTTTTCATGGCTATACTATACAGACCTCCCGATTCATCGGGAGGTTTTTTTGTGGCATCCCTGCACGTAAATCCTGCCCTGCATTCCTTATTTTTGGAGACTTCAATATGCAAAAAATCATTTTTACGGAAGAATTCTGCCAGCCGGAAAATCTCTTTCCCTTTACGCTTACCCGCCAGATCCAGGACCTGCGGGTGGGAATTCTGACCATCCGTGAAAAGTGGGAACGGATGCTTGGACTGGAATCGGGCGACCGCATGGAAGATGATTACAAGGATCTGGATCGTGCGGTTGACTTAACCACCGCTGGCGATAAAGACGAATTTTTGCTGGTGCACGGCAATGTACTGCCCACACCCGGCATCATTAAAGCGGTTAAAAAACTGAAGAACGGCGAATTCCTTTCCGCAGAAAACCAGACGGGATTTGTATTCCGGTTTACCGGCCGGGAGATCAGGGGCAAGCATGAAATTGTAGTAAAGAATGCAGTAACCATTAGTGAATCCATCCGCTGTGTGCGCTACCCATGGGATATTGTTGCACTGAATGATTGGGCAATCCGCCAGGATTTCGAGTTGATCACCCGCAAACGGAAATCAGCCCCAATACCCCCGGGCAACCGCGTGATCAATAAGAAAAATATATTCATCGAGAAGGGGGCTAAGGTGGAACACTGCATCCTGAACGCCAGCAACGGTCCGATCTATATCGGTCGTGATGCGGAACTGATGGAAGGTTCCATGATCCGCGGACCTTTTGCAATGGGGGAGGGCGCCTTGCTCAAGATGGGATCAACCGTTTATGGGGCTACCACCCTTGGACCCCGCTGCATCGGTGCAGGCGAAATCAAGAACACGGTGATGTTCGGCTATTCCAATAAGGCACACCACGGTTACCTTGGCGATTCGGTGATCGGAGAGTGGTGCAATCTTGGCGCAGGCACCACCAACTCGAACCTGAAAAACAATGCGGGCAGCATCAGTATGTGGACGCCAGGCGGGCCGGTCAGTGCCGGCACCAAGTGTGGTGTGATGATGGGTGATTATACGCGCACGGCCATCAACACCTCCATCAATACCGGCACCGTAATCGGTGTATCGGCAAATGTATTTGGATCAGGACTGACACCGAAATACATTCCCAGTTTTTCCTGGGGCAGCGAAGGTGTAAGAAGATATGAAGCCGACAAAGCGATCCGCGATGCCAGTGCCTGGAAGAAACTGAAACAGGGAGAGATGACCGAAAATGACATAAAAATTTTACAACATATCTATCAAAACTTCTAAAAGAACTCGAATGAGAAAACAGATCGCGGCGGCTAACTGGAAAATGAACCTGACCCTGCAACAGGGAGAAAGTTTACTCGAAGAAATCCTGGCAGCAGGCATCACCCTGGGGCCAAACCAGCAGGCAATATTTGCAGTACCGTCGCCTTACCTTCCCATGGCAACGGCAAAACTTGCCGGCGCAAACCAGTTCGACGCATCGGCGCAAAACCTTTACCAGAAAGAATCCGGCGCATACACAGGCGAAATATCGGCGGCTATGCTGGTTTCGCTTAACGTCAAATACTGCGTGATCGGCCACAGCGAAAGGAGGGAATATTTTAATGAGTCCAATGCGGACCTCGCGGCTAAAGTGGATATTTCACTCAAACACGGACTGACACCGATCTTCTGTTGCGGCGAGCCGTTGAGCATTCGCGAAAAAGAAGGCCAGAATGAATTTGTTGCCAGGCAACTGGAAGAAAGCCTGTTCCATCTTTCAGCTGATGACCTGAAGAAAGTAGTGATTGCCTACGAACCAATCTGGGCCATTGGTACAGGTCGTACTGCTTCCACCGGTCAGGCCCAGGAAATACATGCTTATCTGCGCTCAGTACTGGCCAAAAAGTACAGCGAGACTGTT
>SDZZ01000389.1 GCA_004173255.1 Chitinophagaceae bacterium
GCGTACGGGTGACTGAATCCCTGATTCCACCCGCACATTAAATCTCGGTGAGCCGCTGCTACCCCTGCGGGTGGCCACTACCAGTACACCGTTTGCACCGCGGATCCCATAGATGGCAGTGGTAGAGGCATCTTTCAGGATCGAGATATTTTCGATTTCGTTTACGTTGATCTGCGAAAGCTGTTCGTAGGTGTATTCGATGTCATCCACAATGATGAGCGGACGGTTACCCGCCGGGTTCAGTGAGCTTACGCCGCGGATAAAATAATCCGACGCATCACGTCCGGGCTGGCCCGAACGCTGCTGGGCAAAAAACCCAGGCAATTTACCCACCAGTGCGTTCTGCACATTCGAAGTAGGTACATAACGGATTTCCTCTGCACGGATCGAACTCACCGCACCGGTGCTCGTGATCCTTTTCTTTTTACCGTAGCCGATCACAATTACTTCGTCCATGCTGCCGGTGCTTGGCGCCATTTCCACTTCCACATTGCTGCGTTCGCCCAGGCTGATCGTCTGCGGCTGGTAGTTGACAATTGTAATCTCCAGCACATTGGCCGTGCCGCGAAGGGTGATGGTGAATTTACCGTTCCGTGTGGTGACCACGGTGTTGCCCCGTTGTCCCTTCTCCGAAACACTCGCGCCTTCAAGCGGGCCTGATGCGTCCTTGACAATGCCGGTAACGACTTTGCGGTCTTGCGCATGCAGGGCAACCGGGATCGAGAGGATCAGGATGGCGAGGAAAATTATTATCTTATTCATAAACCTGGAGGTTGATAGTTTGATTGATTGAGTCCGTTGAAAGTTATTACCACTGCGGGTTCTGGCGCATTTGTGGGTTCTTGATCACTTCGGTGTATGGAATCGGGTACAGGTACATCTGCGGATCACGGAATGCACCGGTTGCCACATTCACATAATCAAAGGTGAGTAAGCCCTGGCTGGTGCGTAATACATTGACGCCGCGGAGCGGACTGGCAAACACCTGTGGCGCCACTTTCCAGCGACGGATATCAAAATACCGCTGCTCCTCAAACGCCATTTCCACGCGGCGTTCATTATGGATCAGCTCGCGTAGTTCCTCCTGTGTGGCAGAAGCGGGTATGCCGTATGAATTATCGGCGCCCGGCTCGATGCCGGCACGCTGGCGCAGCTGGTGAAGTACATCAAACACATCGGTCGAGGGTCCACTGAATTCGTTCAGTGCTTCCGCATAATTCAACAGCACTTCCGCATAGCGGAGATAAATAAAATCGTGATAAGTATCCTGGTATACACCCGTAGTGGATGTTTCAAAATTGCCCATGAACTTGCGCATGTAATAACCGGTTTTGGTCTGCTGAAGCGAGCCACCCGGACGGTCAGCCCCGCCGACATACGACGCCACCTCGCGGTTGAGCCACAGCATACCGTTTACAAACACGGTGTATTTCAACCGCGGGTCGCGGTTGGCATAAGGATCGTTGGGATCAAATCCTGAAGCCGGATCGGTGATGGGCAGGCCATTGATGGCAGGGAATGCATCGACAAGGTTCTGGGTTGGACTGGTCACCCCGTTGCCGCCGGCGGAAGCATAACCCACCGGACCATTGTCTTTCTCCACACCCGTACCTGGTCCGCTCTGCCGCCAGAAAATGGATTCTGTGTTGGAGCCCACTGGTGCGCCCTGCGTAATGAAAGCATTCTGGAACGAAGGCATCAGGCTGTATGAATTAAGGTCTATCACCGCCTTTGCCGCATCGGCTGCCAGCTTCCAGCGGTTTGGATCGGCCGCAATATAACCTGTCAGCGGGTTCGACGGATCAACGTTCCCCCCGTTAAACAACGGGCTTGCTGCATACAACAACACCCTTGCTTTGAGTGCCATCGCTGCCCCCTTGGTCACCCGGCCATAATGGGTACCATCCATTGCTTCTTTAACCCGCAGGCTGTCCTTGATATTATCGAGTTCACCAACGATATAAGTAATGCATTCTTCAAAACTGTTGCGGGGTAACTGGATCTCGTCATCGATCTGGCGGATCTGGTCGCCCAGCAGGGGTACACCACCGTAACGTTTTACCAAATCAAAATACAGCATGGCGCGGAGGAACCTCGCCTCTGAACGGTAGGCGGGACGGGCCGGACGGCCATCCGGTAATTTTTCGGCGAGCGGCACGCGGTTAATGAGCGTGGCAAATACCGTTGCATTCCGGATGGAATAATAGTTGCGCTGCCACACATTGTCACCATTGGTGTTGGAGGCTGAGTAAGCGCCGGTTTGCAGGCGGTCGACGTCGGACAGGTTTACCTGCGACGTGATGGCATCATCGGATGCAGCGTCGAGGTAGTTGCCGGCTATCCGGTTATGCATCTGGGGCAGGGCTTCTGCGTAGGTGCTCAGCAGGAAACGAAGTGCATAGGTACCACTGGAATCCTTTTCATCAAAAGCTATTTCGAGCGGGATCTGCTGGCCCAGGGGCACCTCTTCATACACCTTCTTACAGGAAGTAAAGCAGGTGACCAGGGCAAAGAACGTAACCAGTATCGGAAAATTTTTCATATTAGTGCGTTTGGCTGGTGCTTATATTTTTATGTTGATCCCGAAATTCACAACTTTCTGGATCGGGTAATTAGGCAGTACTACTTCGGGATCCTGCAGGTCGTAGGCCGACCAGGTCGCGAGGTTCTGTGCATTAAAGAACAGTTTTACGCCGGCCACTTTCAGGTTCCTGATCAACTGGTAAGGCAGGTTATATTCCACGCTGATGTTCTTCAGGCGGAAATAATTCCCGTCGTGCAGCAATGCGGAGTTGGAAAGGAAAATAGGCGAATAGTTGTAACCACTGCCGCCTGGCGTCAGCCTTGGGCTGGTAGCTGACAGTCCGTTCTCCGGGATCCACCTGCCCAGCACCTGCTCATATCCCTGTGAAAAGCCATTGTTCTGGTTCAGGAAACCCTGGTCAATCACATCACTGCCTGCATATACTTCCCGGTTGGTAACACCCTGGATCAGTGCGCTTACCGCAAAACCTTTATAACTGAATCCGGCATTCAGTCCGAAATAAATCAGTGGCTTCTTCTTCCCTATTGGTGCTGCATCGAACTGGTCAATGACCCCATCATTATTCAGGTCTTTGTATTTATAATCACCCACGCGCAGTGCATAGCCCACCAGTGTTGGCGTGGTTGCAATTTCATCGTACGACTGCACAATACCATCAGTCACCAGGCCAAAGCGCTGGCCAACCATCTGCCCGGTGCGTTTGTTCCATTCGTTTGGCTGGAACTGCTCATCCACGAACAGCACGCGGGATTGCTGGATGGATGCGTTACCGGTAACAAAGAAATTGAAATCGCGGTAGTGGCTCTGGTAGGTTCCGGTAAATTCCCATCCGCTGAACCGGTTGATGCCGATGTTTTCAAACGGATACTGCTGTCCGATCAGTTCGATCGTTTTACCACGCTGCTGCAGGATATCATAGTAGCGCTCGTAATAGTAGTCAGCCGTAAACTGGATCCGGTTATTGAACAGCGACAGGTCGATGCCTGCATCAAACTTGTGTGCTTTCTCCCAGGTGGCCTTGATGTTGGCCAGGGTCTGGTTACCAAACCCGGTACCACCTTCGGCAAGACCACCACCATTGGGGTAACCACTGCCGATCGGGTAAGTACCCGCCACATCCTGGAAGTAGGAGCGGTAAATATAGTATCCGTAATTATCTACGTTGGCGTTGCCGGTCTGACCAAATGTTGCACGCAGTTTCATCTCGTTGATCCAGGAAACATTGTCTTTTATAAAACTCTCCTGGGCAACATTCCATCCGAGCCCCGCCGCATAGAACAGGCCAAACTGGTCACCTGGCTGGTAGCGGTTATAACCGCTGTAGTTCAGTGCACCCTCAGCCATGTATTTACCCTTGAAATCATAGCTGACCTTACCGGCAATATTGGTGAGTTTGCCAGGGATATCATAGTTCAGCAAGGTGGTTTTCTGGTCAAACAGGACCATCGACTGGATGTTATGATCCCCGAATTTTTTATCATACCCGAGCGATAACTGTGCAAAGGTGTAACGTGCCCACGAAGTGGAGGTGAAACTGTTGATCTGGTTGATTGGTGTACCAAACAGGTTGTAAGCCGAATCGCCGCCCGGTGAAACCACCAGCGTGTATACCGGTGCCTGCTTGCTGCGGTTCAGCACTGAAGAGGATTGGACCGATACGTTACCACGGCCACGGAAATAAAGTCCGGGCAGGAAGCGGTCCAGTTTATAGTTGAGGTCCAGGTTGGCCATTACGTCATTGGAGTTGTCGTTCAGGTATCCCGAGTTCTGCACCATGGACAGCAGGTTCGA
>SDZZ01000040.1 GCA_004173255.1 Chitinophagaceae bacterium
TGCTTCAAGCCCACGACGCCTTTAAATAATACAGGCGCGTTTCTTCAAGGCCCTGGTTTCATCAAACTTTACTGCTGCCGGGTCCCTGAATAACATGGAGTCGTTGCGCTGGATCATTTCCCCGCTACCGGGCACCAGCTGCCCGTTGCTGACTTTCCAGATTTCCTGGCGGACCGACATCACTCCTTCGGACTTAAACAGGTAAAAACCGGTGATCCGGTCACCGCTCAGTGTGCCCTGCAGTGTACCGTCGTTACGGTCCTTTTCAAAATAATTGTACGACAGGGAACCTGACACATTCTCTGCCTTTTTTTCGAGCTGCAGCATCACCGTATCCCGGCCGGCTTCAAACGCATAACAGCCTGAAAGGGAGGTATCAACCGCAGGCGGTTGTAAAACCGTAACCGAATCAGCCGGCCTTGAGCCTGTATCATTGAGTTTGTCGCCCGGATTGTTGCAGGCCGCAGCCAACACCAGCATACCAGGCAAAAGAAGTAAACGTTTCATATGTTTTTACGGGCATGACTGAAATATGTATGCCAGAAAATGTAAAATGCGGTCTTACCGCAACCAGCACCAGAGTTTTACCGTGGTGAACTACCATGTACAGCTTTCCTCAATGCGAAAGTTTTACACCCGGGAAGCACCAGGCATGTTCTCCCGGTCGCCATATTCACTGATCAGTTCGGCTACAAGGGCCGTCCAGCCCGTCTGGTGGCTGGCACCCAGACCACGCCCGCTATCGCCATGGAAATATTCATAAAACGTAACGAGGTGTTCGTTACCGGGTATTTTATAAAACCAGTTGTAGTCGCCATTCAGCGGACGGTCACCATTTTTATCTTTCTCAAACAGGGTAATCACCCGTTTGGTTAAATGGTCAGCCACCTGCTGCAGGTTCATCCTCACACCCGATCCCTCGGGATATTCAACGGTAAGTGAATCACCATAAAATTCCCCATACCGTCGGATGGACTGGATAATCAGGAAATTGATCGGCATCCAGACGGGACCGCGCCAGTTGGAATTACCTCCAAACATATCCGATGTACTATCGCCCGGATCATAACGGATGCTATAGGTGTTGCCCTCTACCGTAACCGAATAGGGATTCTTGTCATGGTACTTCGACAATGCCCGGATGCCACCGGGTGAAAGGAACCCTTCTTCATCGAGCAGCCTTTTGAGCAGGTCGATCAGTTTATCTTTTGGTACCAGCGACATCAGGATCTCCCCATCATTACTGCGCTCCTCATTGGGCCAGAACTTCGCATTCTTTTTCCGGTAGTTTTCAAACCAGGTAGTACGTTTCCTGAAATCCGTCAGGTGATCCATTACCCGCTTGCTGATGGTAGACACGGCATAAAGTGGCGTAATACCTACCACCGACTGGATCCTCAGCGGAACAGGATCAGCACCGGTAACACATAACACATCATAGAAAAATCGGTCCTGCTCATTCCACAATCCATGTTCGTTGAGTGATCCGGCAATCAGTACAAAGTGTTCAAAAAACTTGGTGGCTGTGTCTTCAAACGACCGGTCATACATGGCAATCTCCAGCGCCATGTCCATCATGTCGAGCGCATAGGTCCCCATCCAGCTGGTGCCATCGGCCTGCTCCAGCTGCACTTCACCAGGAAAATGGTAACTGCGGTTGAACACCCCGATATTATCCAGCCCAAGGAACCCGCCTTCAAAAATATTATTGCCTTCGATATCCTTGCGGTTAATCCACCAGGTAAAATTGATCAGCAGTTTCTGGAAAACTTTTTTGAGGAAGGCGATATCACCGGTACCCGATTGTTTTTTCTCAATATTGTAGACCTGCATGGCCGCCCATGCCTGTACCGGTGGATTTACATCACTGAAATTCCACTCGTAGGCAGGCAGCTGCCCGTCGGGTTTCATGTACCATTCCCGCATCACCAGCAGCAGCTGGTGTTTGGCGTAAGTAGGATCCACCACCGCCATGGAAATGCACTGGAAGGCCAGGTCCCACGCGGCATACCACGGGTACTCCCATTTATCCGGCATCATGATCACATCCTGGTTTTTCAGGTGTGTCCAGTCATTGTTCCTGCCAGTCTGTTTGATCGTGCTTACCGGTGTAATACCATCACTGGTGCCCAGCCATTTTTCCACGTCGAGGTGGTAATACTGTTTACTCCACAACACGCCTGCAAGGGCCTGTCGCTGTATGTTGGCCATTTCCGAACTCATGCCCTTGGGCAGGATGGCCGCATAAAATTCATTGGCTTCCTTTTTCCTTACATCAAACACATCGGCAAAACCATTTACAAACGGATTGTTCGCTTCCTTGCTGGTAAGCCGGCAGTAAATCGTTTTGGTGGCACCGGCAGGCACCTTCAGGTTATAAAGGGGGGCAAACTTGGTCCCTGATTTTTTCTTTGTCAGGTCAGCCATATTCTTCCCGTTGATCACTGCATAATGGAACGCATCTTTTGTAAACGGTGTATCGTTGGGAAGGCCAAGCACAATCTCCCTGTTGGTTTCATTTTCAGTGAACATGGTTTTATCAGCCGGCTGGAAATAGAAAAAATAATCACCCAGCCGTTCATGTTCGGCCCTCACCGATGTTTTACCGGTAGCAGTGATGGAAGGTTTTCCTTTCAACGTGCCATGGCTCCAGCGGTTGTAAAACCAGAGGGTTGGCATCACGGATATTTCGGCCGGTTTACTATACCTGTTCGTTACTTCAATACGGATAAATATGTCCTGTGAACTTTGTTTTGCATAGGTGGTCTTTACATCGAAATACTGGTTGTCATTAAAGATGCCCGTATCGAGGACCTCGTATTCCGGGTCTTCCCGGGTGCGGTTCCGGTTCTCCACCTTCAGCTGCTCATATGGAAAAGCCTGCTGCGGATACTTGTAGAGATACTCCATATAGTAGTGGGTGGGCAGGTTATCGAGGTAGTAGTACAACTCTTTGACATCCTCGCCATGGTTTCCCTGCGGATTGCTGAGGCCAAACAACCGTTCCTTCAGTAATTCATCCTGGCCATTCCACAACGCCAGCCCGAAACACAGGTTGCCGAAAAAATCGGAGATGCCCGCCAGTCCGTCTTCACCCCAGAGGTAACTGCGGCAATGGGCATGGTCGTATGGAAAATACTGCCAGGCATCACCATAGGCACTGTAGTCCTCGCGCACTGTTCCCCATTGACGTTCGCTGAGGTAAGGTCCCCATTGGGCCAGTGGAATAGATTTGGTTGCGTTAACTGCCAGTCGTTGGTGTTCTGCTGTCATCACGTGTATTTATCTGCGGGTACAGGATTTCAAAAAACGTAAAAGGCCATACAGTTTCACACCTGCAAGGCCTTCACAATCATGGTAAAGGTAAAAAAAAACTTATTGCGACTGCTGCTGCAGGCTAAAGAGTATTTTCTTTTCCGCATCAGCAATCACACGCGTGGTATCCTGTGGCAGGTAGTGAAGTTTGAATGACCCGATCGCGGCCTCCGGCTTCCGGATGTCGTATCCGATTATACGCAGGGCCTGCATCGGGTTAAAGTCCACCGGCAGCTGCACCGCAGTGGTGTCATACCACAATCCGTATCCATTTTTTGCGAGGTCGGACCAGGGAAAATTTTTACTGGGGTCCACCTTACGGCCCGGCGCTATATCTGAATGGCCAACAAAATTGGCCACCGGTATATTGTATGCCCGCTTCAGCCGTCCGAGTAAAAGATCGAGACTGGCTAGCTGTTCGGCCGTAAATGGCTCGGTACCGTTGTTATCGATTTCAATCCCGATACTGCTGCTGTTGATATCCGTGTCATTGCCCCACCGTCCAACACCGGCATGATGCGCACGCAGCAGGTCGTTGAGCAGGTGAAACACAGTGCCGTTGCGGCAGATAACATAATGGGCACTGACCTGCGTACGGGCGAGGGTAAAGGTTTTCAGCGTCTGGTCGCAGCTGTTCTGTGCAGTGTGATGGATCACCACAAAGTTGGGACGACGCATTCCGAAATTGGTGGTACCTACCCACTCCGGCGCATAGGGCAGCCCGGCCGAATCTTCCACCGGGTACTCCCGCAGCAGCTTTGCAAAACCTTTTACCTGTTTTTTGTAATCCCTGTTGGACGACCGGTATTTACTGGCTGCACAACCAGCCAGTACCAGCGCAGCAGCAAGTAGGAGGACTGTTTTCATAACTGCAATTTACTTGGTAACCGAGTCATTATGTGGTATTGTTTTTGGCCCCGTATAGTATCATTTACATTTAAATCAATACTCATGGGACTGTTAGATAATAAAAAAATAGCCATCATCACCGAAAACGGATTTGAGGAAGTGGAACTGACCAGCCCTAAAGAAGCGCTGGAAGCGGCAGGGGCCACCGTGCACGTCATTTCACCCAATAAAGGGTCAGTAAAAGCATGGGACCATGACCACTGGTCCATCGAAGTACCGGTAGATGTGGTGCTGGAAGATGCCCGGCCGGAAGATTACGATGCATTGGTGATCCCCGGCGGTGTGATTAACCCCGATAAGATGCGGATCAACCGGCAATGTGTGGAATTTGCTCAACATTTCCTTGAAACGGGCAAACCACTGGCGGCAATCTGCCATGGACCACAACTGCTGATCGAAACAGGCATGATCACCGGCCGCAATATGACTTCCTATCCATCATTAAAAACCGATATGGTCAACGCCGGGGTAATCTGGGAAGACCGTGAAGTAGTAACTGATAACGGCCTGGTTACAAGCCGCAGCCCTAAAGACCTGCCCGCATTCAATGAAAAAATGATCGAGGAAATAAGGGAAGGCGTGCACGAACCCACTTCCTCTTTTACACAGACACAATCACATTTTGTGGCAAACTGATTTTAAGGATGCCATTACGTAATACGCGTAATGGCATCCATCATCCTATAAATAAAAAGAAATGAGCGACACACTGAAACTGGAACGACCCTGGGAAGAAGTAAAGGAAAAACTGAAAGAAGCAAAAATGGAACTCACGGATGACGACCTGCAGTATTCGCCCGGACAGGAAGACGCACTGGTTGAAAGGCTGTCCAAAAAACTGAACAAGGACAAGGAAGAAATCAGGGGATGGATCGAAAGTGTGTCGGCTAACAAGGCGCAGGCTGGTTAATCCCTGCCTCCCATCGCGGATTACTTTCCCGGAAATAGACAAGTGGGATTTTATTCATTGTAATTTTTCCAGGGATCAATGGCTCCTTCCGGTTGCTGCAACAGCTGCATCAGGTAATCCTGCAATCCTTCCTGGCCGGTACCCAGCGGGTTTTATGGCAAACGGGGCAGCTGTACTTACTGACAGGCGGGATTTCTTCGGGCTGACCGCAGAATGTACACGCGTAATGGCCTTTGTCAGTGATCTGTTCCGATTGCAGTTCGAGTGATCCCGGCATCACCGGCAATCCATAACGGACTTTTTCATCCTCGTAATAAAAAATGCTGATTTGACCATTCGTTTCTATGATAGCATTCTCCACCTGTCCAAGGTGGCTTACCCCTTTTAGTCTCAACTCGGCAAAAAATTCATCCTGCCCAAGATTCTCCTTGGAAAAATTACTGATGGCAAACCTGCCATCGCGAACCAGGCAGATTGGTTTGCCTTCCACCAGGTGACCAATCGTTTTATTCTTGCCGACCAGGTGTGTAACGAGTGAATACAATCCGATCACAATGCCAAATACGATAACTGCAGGCACCAGTCCTACGTCTTTATAAAACATCGGATCACCCGCGGCTGAACCAAGGCCGATAATCACCACCAGCTCAAACACAGATAACTGCCGCACACCCCTCTTGCCGAGGAGGCTCAAACTGAGCAGCACGATAGTGAACATGATGAGCGTACGGATCATTACTTCCGGCAGGAACTGCCATTCCTGGTCACCCAATAAAAGTTCTTTCCAGCTGAATGTATTTGACTGAAGGAAAACCATGATGATGATTTAGTAAATGCTATAAAGCAGATACCGCATATTATCAAGAAGCGTGCAGCATTTACTTACTCCATGATCTCTTCAATATGTGCCAGCCTTCCGTCGGCTGTCATGCCCTCAATAACCACGCGAAAACTTTTACTGAGGTCATTGTTGTAAAAACTGACCAGCACTTTGTTTTTTCCCGGGGCAGTCTGCAACTGCGGGTTCCAGTAAAGCGTAGTACGCACATCCGCCCGTTCATTCTCTGGCTTGAAGCTGGCATAGTTAGGTGAATAAAATTCACGCATCATGGTATAGCCGGTTACGGTATTGTTGCTGAGACCCTTACCAGGTTCAGATTTCTGGTCACCCCCTTTCTTGGTATAAATGGCAATGGCACCACCTGCTCCGTTGAAACCACCCATAAACGGAGGACGGAACACCTTGATGTATGCGACATCCGAAACAGGCAGGGTAGCGATCATGCTGAGGTCGGTCTGCATTTCATTGAGGTATACGCCGGGCGACTGACCCCTCCACGAAAGCGATGGCTGCTGGGACTGGGCGTTATTGATCTGAAGTCCGGCCACCTTCCCCTGCAGGTAGGTAAATATATTGGTCGCGGAATTGGCGAACGGATCATTGGTCATGTCGAAATTATAGGAGTCACCACCGCTGAACAAGCCAGACGTATATCGTTCGTCCAGTACTTCAACGGGCGATTTGGTTTTGCTTTTTACAATCACATTGGCCAGCAATTCGCCTTCGTATTTTTTCAGCAGTTTTGCCGTCTGGTCCGCGAGCCGCGCGTGACGGGCAAATCCAAGCGTGTCTTTGGACGGGTTGAAAAAGATCCCTTTTGCCGGGTCATTGTATTTGAACGGGGGAAGTTTGTCTTCGAAAAAGTTCACCGAAACATCCGACACTCCCTTAGCCTTCATCAGCTGGTAATAAATATTGGCCGAATCAAAAATGATGGTCTCCGGATCACGGAACGTACCATCGGCGTTCAATGGCAAGGCCTTGAATCCATTACTTTCCACGTCCTTCTGTTTAACGATCAGGATGATCGAACCGGCCTCTTTGATCTGCGAAGGCAGCGCACCGAATACACGACCGGATAACACCATGTACGATGTATCCCGCTGGTAGCGCAGCTGCGGAAGTTTTCCCTTCGCCACGTCATCCCACTTAAACCGGCGCCATCCATGGGTAAGCATTACCAGGTCTACCTTCCGTGCCTGGCTGTCGGCATTTCCGGTAAAGTAGGAGGCGGGATCAAATACCTGGCCGCGGATATCGCTGCTGAGTAAAAGATCGGAGATGATGGTATGTGAACTGTCTGTATCTATATCTGCATCTGTAACAGAAATGGACAGGCTGGCAATGAGGCTGTCCGGCACCGTTACCTGAAGGTCATTTCTGGCCCGTTTGTTCAGGCCCCAGTGTTCCACCGTAAACTCGGGGACAAATCGGTACTCGTCATTATTTACAAAAACGATGCGTTCTGCAATTGCTTTCCATGTGTCATCAAACACGGTGATGGTCAGGATGCCGCTCGGCAGCTGGCTTACCGGGATCACTCCTTTGAACTCGCCCGCCGTTACATCTTTGGACACCTTGAAGACCTGGTACTGGTTCATGGTTCCGATCACATGCAGCATTTTGTACTGGGCACCCGGTGACACATTCACCTGGAAATATTTCTTCTCGGCAACAGTGGATACCTGCAGTCCGACCCCGGTCGTCTTCACCGACGGCAGCGGCGTGCTCGTTACCACCCCTTTTTCGTCTTTCCATTTTGCAGTAAAACTGTCGCCTTCCTTCGGGTTGAGAAAAAAGTAACCCATGCCGTTGTGCATGGTGCGGAGGCTGTCGACCGTTTTGCCGGCCTGGTTCACAATGGTACCCGATACTTTCACCGGACGGCCCCACTGGTCATTCGCCTTGAACGCCACCTTGTTCACGAAGCCGGCCACAGCATCCCCGCCTTCGGGGAAAAAACCAATGCTGGTCGGCTGGGTATTTTTATAGTTATTCTGTGCAGCGGTGTTACTGATGATCCGGATATCTTTCTGGTACAGGAAGGTTGAATCGAAGTTGAGCATCCAGCGCGTATACCCTTTGGCATGCACGAACCTGCCCGTGTAATCGGCAGGCACCAGGAACTGTCCGTTGGTAACACCATCCACTACGGGTGCAACCGTGCGGCTGATAATGGTACCTTTCTCATCGGTCCAGTCAATATAAAAATTCTTGCTTTCGGTAGCCGGGTTGATCCCCTCCATCATATAAACCTTGAACCACACCGTTTCGCCGGGGGCATAACTGGTTTTGTCGTAGTGCAGGTAAGCCTTTTCCTGCGGGAACTTTTCGGCATAAGTGGCTATGGTGGCATCGATATTCTGGGAGAAAAGTCTACCGTAGATCGTGAGCATCAGGACACCGGTAAGCAGGAATCTGTTCATCAGGGACTTTGTTTATCAGTAAAAATTACCCGCGTAATTTACGCCAGGAACGGACAGGAAAAACGGGCGTTAACAGTTTTGCAACATCTTGTCACGCGACCGGCAGCGGTTCGCTCCCGGGTTGCGCCGTGCATTGTTCCCGGGTTGCGCCCTGCATTGCTTCCGGATTGACAGCGGCGCTGTTTTTCCGGGATGCTACCCTACATATTCCTCCTGTACTGCCCGCCCACTTCATACAAAGCATGGGTGATCTGGCCAAGCGAACAATATTTGACTGTTTCCATCAGCCGGGCAAACAGGTTGCCGTTATGGATAGCCACCTGCTTCAACTTGTCAAGCTGCGCGGCCGATTCCTTTTCGTGCGCCTGGTGGAACAGTTGCAGGTTGCTGATCTGCGCCAGCTTTTCCTCGTTCGTGCTGCGAATGACTTCGGCGGGAACAATGGTCGGACTGCCCTTCCTGTTCAGGAATGTGTTCACCCCCACCAGTGGAAGTTCGCCCGTGTGTTTCTGGTGTTCATAATCGAGACTCTCTTCCTGGATTTTGTTTCGCTGGTACATCCTTTCCATGGCCCCCAGCACTGAACCCCGTTCGGTGAGACGGTCAAATTCCATAAGTACGGCTTCTTCGACCAGGTCGGTCAGCTCGGCCAGGGCAAAACTGCCCTGCATAAAATTTTCTGTCTTTGCTGAACCAAGTTCACGGTTAATGATCAGCTGGATGGCCATCGCCCTGCGCACACTTTCTTCCGTAGGGGTGGTAATGGCTTCATCATATGCATTTGTATGAAGGGAATTGCAGTTATCATAAATGGCATATAATGCCTGCAGGGTGGTGCGGATATCGTTGAAATCTATTTCCTGGGCATGGAGGCTGCGGCCGGAAGTCTGGATATGGTACTTCAGCATCTGGCTCCTGGTATTGGCTTTGTATTTAAACTTCATGGCCGTGGCCCAGATGCGGCGCGCCACACGCCCGATCACGCTGTACTCCGGATCCATCCCGTTGCTGAAAAAGAAAGAAAGGTTCGGGGCAAAATCATCCACATGCATACCACGGCTAAGGTAATATTCAACATACGTAAAGCCGTTGGACAAGGTGAAAGCAAGTTGCGTGATCGGATTGGCACCGGCTTCAGCAATATGGTATCCCGAAATACTGACGCTGTAAAAATTGCGCACCTTTTCGGAGATAAAATATTCCTGCACATCGCCCATGAGTTTAAGGGCAAACTCCGTAGAAAAAATGCAGGTGTTCTGCGCCTGGTCTTCTTTCAGTATATCTGCCTGCACTGTTCCGCGCACCTGCGTAAGGGCAGATACGCGCAGCTTTTCATATTCTTCTGCCGGCAGCACTTCACTTCCGGTAAGACCAAGCAGCCCGAGACCAAGACCATTATTGCCCTCCGGCAACTGCGCACTGCCTGCTGCATCATCGCGGTACACAGGCCTTACTGCGCCCGGGTATTTTTTTGCAAATGCTTTTTCGGCCAGGTCCCATCGATCGTTTTCCCCGAGCCATTTTTCACACTGCTGGTCAATTGCCGCATTCAGGAAGAAGGCAAGCATAACCGGGGCCGGACCATTGATGGTCATGCTGACCGACGTGGCCGGACTGCACAGGTCAAACCCGCTGTATAATTTTTTTGCATCATCCACCGTGGCAATACTGACCCCGCTGTTGCCTACTTTCCCAAAGATGTCCGGTCGTTCGGCCGGGTCTTCCCCATACAGGGTAACACTGTCAAAGGCCGTCGACAGCCGTTTGGCGGGCTGGCCTGCACTGACATAATGGAAACGTTTATTGGTCCGCTCGGGTCCACCCTCGCCGGCAAACATCCGGGTTGGATCCTCCCCCTCCCGTTTCAACGGGAATACACCCGCAGTGAAGGGGAAATGGCCGGGCAGGTTCTCGGTCGATTGCCAGTACAGCAGGTCACCCGGATCGCGGTATGAAGGCAATGCCACCCGCGGTATGCGGGTTCCACTAAGGCTTTTTGAAACAAGCGGCTGGCGGATCACCTTATCGCGTACCGCATATTCAAACACATCTTTTTTGTATTGTTCCTGCAACGCAGGCCAGCCGTCGAGTAGCTTGCGGCTGCCTGTTGTCAGCTGACCGGTATAGTGTTCAATCTTTTGCTCCAGCTGGGCCATCAGGTTACCATGGTCACCCGTTTCGCTGCTGAAAATTTTAAGCGTACCCTGCAACTGGTAGATCGTGCTGGCAATGGCCGACTGTTCCCTCACGTGTTCCCGGTACTGGCGGCTTTGTTCTGCGATCTCCGACAAATAACGCACCCTTGATGCAGGAATGATGGCGTCCGACACTTCCGCTGTTTCAGCAAATGAAATGCTGCCATACAGCACGCCCGTCTTTTCACCGATAATATCCATCAGGGATACGAACAGCCTGTTCAGCCCCTCGTCATTGAACTTGCTGGCAATGGTGCCCATTACCGGCAGGTCTTCATCCTTTGCCGTCCACAACTGGTGATTGCGCTTATATTGTTTCTTAACATCGGCCAATGCATCCAGGGCGCCGGCCTTGTCGGATTTATTCATGCAGACCAGGTCCGCATAATCAAGCATATTGATTTTTTCCAGTTGTGATGCGGCACCATATTCGGGGGTCATTACGTACATGCTGACATCCACAAAATCGAGGATAGAAGCGTCGCTCTGCCCGACCCCGGCCGACTCGAGGATCACCAGGTCGTACCCTGCCTGCTGGCAAATACCAATGGCTTCCTGCACCGCCGCACTCAGCGCGGTATTGTCATCACGCGTAGCCAGGCTGCGCATGTACGCACGGGAATGGGAAATGGCGTTCATGCGGATGCGGTCGCCCAGCAACGCACCACCGCTTTTCTTCCTGGACGGATCCACTGAAATCACCGCCACCGTTTTATCAGTAAAATTCTGCAGGAACCTGCGCACGATCTCGTCGGTGACCGACGATTTGCCCGCCCCGCCAGTACCGGTGATTCCAAGCACAGGGATTGTTTTTCCATCACCAAGGAATGTTTTTCCGCCGGGGGTAAATGTTTTTTGCGTAGCCGGAGATGTACTCTCCCCGACACTAACCGTTTTTTCAGCACCCGGTACCACCTGTTCTCCCTTCTCCAGTTCAGCAAGGGTAATGGCCCGTGCTATCCGCCGGATATCTGCTGTTTCTCCCAGGGGTAACCGGCCATTCCACTTGTCTGCGGCGGCCCAGTAAGACGTTTCCTGCCGGCAAAGGCTGATCACTTCTTCAATCATGCCTTCCAGGCCCATGCGCCGGCCGTCATCGGGGCTGTAGATCCTGGAAATACCATACTGGTGCAGCTCTTCAATTTCCCCGGGAAGGATAGTTCCCCCACCACCACCAAAAATGCGGATATGCCCGCAGCCATTCTGGTCAAGCAGGTCCTTCATGTATTTGAAAAACTCGAGGTGACCACCCTGGTAGCTGGTAATGGCAATTCCCTGTACATCCTCTTCTATGGCGGTTTCCACGATCTCGTGCACCGAGCGGTTGTGGCCAAGGTGGATCACCTCCGCTCCCTTCGACTGCATGATGCGTCGCATGATATTGATGGCGGCATCGTGGCCGTCGAACAGCGATGCGGCAGTTACGATGCGGACTTTCCGGCTGGTCATTTCACTCATATGGTTTCTGTTCAATGGCTTCAAAAGTAACAAAATCCCGCCCGCTCCAAACAACTGTTAGCACCAGCCTCAATCCATCCGCTCCCGTTTAACTGTTTCTTTCTACTTTTGGCGACTTTATGTCAAAGGCGGCACTCATCATCGTTTTCAACCACCGGTATGATAAGAATATTCCCATACTGGAAAAAATGTACTCCGGCAGGTTCCGGGACATCTGGTTCCTTGTGCCTTTTTACGACGGCGACCATCCGCGGGTAATCCCGGTGTACGAAAGCTCCAACTACTTCCAGTCGTATTTCGCGCAGGGTTTCCACCGTTTTTATAATGAGGCCAACTCAAACTATATTTTCCTGGGCGATGACTGTATCCTGCATCCGTCCATCAACCAATCAAATGCGGCCGACCTGATGGGACTGCCCCCACAGACCGATTTTATTCCCGGCCTTATCGAATTCCACAAACTCGGGAACGATAACTGGTGGCATACCTTCAAGGGCATTGATTTTTTCCGCAACCGTAAAGGGGCAGAAATTAAAAACGAACTGCCATCCAGGGAAGAAGCGGTGCAACTGTTCCGAAACCACGGCATCGACACCCTGCCGCTTACGAGGAAGAACATTTTTGGCAGGACCAGCCTTTCAAAGAAAGGTTTCCTCCACTGGATGCGTTCACGCTATCACTTCAACTACCAATGGAAACCATTCCTCAAAAAAGGGAAACTAGAATTGCCTTACCCCGTTGCCGGTGCTTATAGCGATATACTGGTGATCACGGCAGAAACGATCCGTCCATTCTGCCGTTACTGCGGCATTATGGCTGCAGCGGGCCTTTTTGTGGAAATAGCCATCCCGACCGCACTGCTGCTGAGTGCAAAAAAAATTGCACAGGAACCGGCGCTCCGGTTGAAAGGGAAAGCCCTGTGGACCGCAGCCGAAATCGCTGCCGTTGAAACCACCTACGGAAAATCACTGGCCAACCTGCTCAGTCATTTCCCCGAGGGACAACTTTATTATCATCCAGTAAAACTCTCCAGATGGAACAACGATCTCTGAAAAAGTTTATCATCATAACGAGCATCTTCGATCCGACCACGGCTATTGAATCATTTTCCACCATGCCCGGCTACCAGCTGGTGGTGGTAGGTGATAAAAAAACACCGAAGGGATGGAACTATAAAAACGTGGTATACCTGGATGTGGACGCACAGGTTGAGCTGGCGGCCGGACTGGCCAATGCCATTCCCTACAATCACTACGGACGCAAGATGCTCGGCTACATCTATGCCATGCAGCAGGGTGCAGAAATCATTATCGATACGGATGATGATAATATCCCTTACCCGGGATGGACCTTCCCCGGCTTCGAAGGCCGGTTCAGGCAAACGGAAAACTCACTGGGATGGATTAATATTTACCATCATTTCAGTGACCAGCCGATCTGGCCCCGCGGCCTGCCATTGCGCAACATCCGCGACAGCCGTGATAAAATAAAATGGCAGGCGGAAGAGCAGCCCGCAAGCGTGGGAATCTGGCAGGGCCTGGCCGATGAAGACCCCGATGTGGATGCTATTTACCGGCTTACCTCCGATACCCCGTGCATATTCAAAAAAGGCCAGCCGGTGGTTCTTGGAAAAGGAACCATCTCTCCGTTTAACTCACAGAATACCGCATACCGGAAAGAACTGTTCCCCCTGCTATTCCTGCCCTCTTTTGTCACCTTCCGTTTTACCGACATCCTTCGTGGAATCATTGCGCAGCCGGTACTCTGGCAGGCAGGCTACCTGCTTGGTTTTACCGAAGCAACCGTGGTGCAGAAACGAAATGTGCATGATTATTTCAAGGACTTCCAGAGTGAAGTCCCTATGTACCTCCACACGGAAACTTCCCTGGAAGCAGTTGCCGCAGCCATGGGCGACCGACCGGTTAAAGACAACCTGTGGCAGGCTTATGAAGCATTGCTGAAATTATCGATCGTGGAGAAGAAAGAAATGGACGTGTTGTCCGAATGGCTGAAGCATTGCTGACCTGTGGTTTTGTATTTGCAGGCCGGCATTGTCAAACAGGGAATCAGTATCGCCCATTAAACATTGCCGGATAGTATTACTCTTTTAAATTTGTTCCATGCAGGAAACCATCGATGCCATCCGGCAACTCTATATCAAATGGAAAGGGACCGAGCCAGGCCAGGTTGACGTATTACCGCAATCGGGCAGCGAGCGCCGCTATTTCCGCATCACCGGCGATGGCCAGGACCTGATCGGTACCTCGGGTGCCAACGTAAAAGAAAATGAATGCTTCCTCTATTTTTCAGGACACTTTCACGATAAAGAACTCGCAGTGCCTAAAATCTATGCCGTCAGTGATGACCGTGAGTTGTACCTGCAGGAAGACCTGGGCACAGTGTCATTACTCAACAAACTGGAAGAAGGCGGCTTCAGCGATAGTGTGTACAGCCTTTTTAAAATGAGCCTGCAGGAACTGGCCAAACTGCAGGTGAAAGGGGACGAAGGACTCGATTATTCGAAATGCCTGACCAACCGGGAGTTTGGCAAACAGGCCATCATGGCCGACCTGCTGTATTTCAAATACTATTTCCTCGATGCACTGCGTAAGCCATATGATAAACAGCAACTGCTCGACGATTTCGAAGCACTGAGCACCTATCTTACCCATACGGAATATAAATTTTTTATGTTCCGCGATTTCCAGAGCCGTAATATCATGGTCAGGGAAAACGGCAGCGTGTCCTTTATCGATTACCAGGGCGGCATGAAAGGTGCCCCGCAATATGATGTGGCAAGCATGCTGTGGCAGGCCAGGGCCAACCTTCCTGAACAATGGAAAGAGGACCTGCTGGAAGATTACATGGATGCCTTCGAAAAACTGGTGCCGGCACCGCTCGACCGGCAGGTATTCCGCTCACAATACAATGGATATGTACTGATCCGCCTGTTGCAGGTACTCGGTGCCTACGGCTTCCGTGGACTCTTTGAAAGGAAAGCGCAATTCCTGACCAGCATACCGCTGGCATTACGTAACCTCCGCGATTTTTTCCTGAACCAGAACCTGGGGATCAGCGTGCCTGAATTCAAACGGGTGCTTGACCTGTGCGTATCCGATGCGGTCATTGCACAATTCACGCCGGTGCAGGCAACTGAAGAAACGCCGCTGCTGGTAAAGATCCATAGCTTCTCGTACAAGATTGCCCATCCGACCGATGAAACCGGCAATGGTGGCGGGTTTGTGTTCGACTGCCGCGGCCTGCTGAACCCGGGCAGGATCACCAGCATGAAGACAAAAACGGGGCGCGACAAGGAAGTGAAAGACTACCTGGAACAGCAGACAAAAATGCCCGAGTTTCTCAACAGCGTATTTGATGTAGTGGATATTTCGGTGGAAGATTATATCAAACGTGGTTTCGATAATCTGTCAGTGAGTTTCGGATGCACGGGCGGGCAACACCGTAGCGTGTATGCAGCCGATGCGCTGGCGCGCCACCTGCGGAATAAATTCAGGGTGAAGACCGAGGTCAGTCACCTGGTACAGGATGGGAAGAACTGGATCAACGAGCTGCCCGCCTCAAAATAACTGTTATGCAATCAATGATCTTCTGCGCGGGACTGGGTACACGCTTCAAACCGTGGACTGACACGCATCCTAAATGCCTGGCACTTATTAATGGCAAATCGCTGCTGCAGCGCAATGTCGAGTACCTGCAGAAAGCCGGTATCGATCGCGTCATTGTAAATGTTTTCCATTTCGCCGACCAGGTCATCGACACCGTAGAGGCGAACCATGGATGGGGTTCCGATATCGTTTTCAGCGATGAACGGCCCCAGGTACTGGAAACAGGCGGAGGATTACTTTTTGCCAAAGACCTTTTCCCCATGGGCGATGATTTTATCTGCATGAATGCCGATATACTCTGTGACCTCGACATCCGCGACATGGTGCGCAGCCACCGCCGGCAGGATTCCTTTGTAACCCTTGCCGTGAGCGACCGGCAGAGCAGCCGCTGTTTTACATTTGACCAGGACCAACGGCTCACCGGCTGGCGCAATCTTGCCACAGGTGAAGAAAAAACGGCCATCCCTTCCAACAGCAACCAGGACAAGGCCTTCAGCGGCATCAGCGTTTTCAGTTACGATTACTTTGATTTTGTGGAACAGACAGGCAAGTTTTCACTGGTCGATTCATGGCTTTCACTTGCGTCGGATCACCCCATCCGCTCGTTCGATCACAGTGGATCCCGATGGGTCGACGTTGGCCGGCCCGAAAGTGTAGCGGTGGCGGAAGCCCTGTTTAACGACTGACGCAGGTTGTTCCGATGGAATCCCATTCCAAACCAGCCTTGTCATCCGGAAGAATTTCATTACAGAAAAGTCCCCTTGCGGAAAGCATCTGCAGCAACCTGATCCCGGAACAACCCTGTCATTGATCCCAATCATAAATTTTCCCAAATAAAAGTCCCGGCATTCGTTGCCCGGTAAAGTTTCTGCTAGATTTACCAGCAGTTTAATCAAACGATCCCAGATGAAGAAGATGTTGCTTGCGGTAGTGGTAACAATTGTTGCCGCCTCCCTTTCTGCCCAGTCCACCTACAATGCAAAGGAATTATTCAATCCGCAGTTTTATCCATACCCAGGCAACTCCGTTCGCAGTTCGGGTGGTGCACCTGGCCCAGACTACTGGCAGAACAAAGCGGATTATACAATCGACTGTTCACTCGATACTTTAAAGCAAAAAGTAACAGGCGAGGTACTTATAACCTATACCAATAACAGTCCGGACAACCTGCCATTCCTCTGGCTGCAGCTTGACCAGAACATTTACAAAAAAGATTCAAGGGGCTCCTCCACCACCACACAGGCTGGCGGACGCTGGGCCAATGGTCAGTTCACCGAGGGCGATGTGATCCGCAGTATAACCGTTGAATCGGGCAGCAACAAATACACCCCGAAATACACGGTGACGGATACCCGTATGCAGGTCTGGCTAAAAGAAACACTTAAAGCTGCGGGTGACAAGGTTCGCCTGAAGATAAGTTTCAGCTTTGACATACCGGAATATGGCACCGACCGAATGGGCCGCCTTGCAACGAAAAACGGCTGGATTTACCAGGTGGCACAATGGTTTCCCCGGTTATGCGTATACGATGACATCCAGGGATGGAACGTACTCCCCTATCTCGGCGCAGGGGAATTTTACCTGGAGTATGGGGATATCAGCTTCAACGTCACTGCACCGGCTGACCTCATGGTAGTTGGTTCGGGCGAGCTGCAGAATCCGGAAGAATGTTTTACGGCCGAACAACTGAAACGGTACAACAATGCCAGGGAGAGTGACCGTACGGTGGTGATCCGGAGTGAGAAAGAACTGAAAGACCCGGCATCGTTTGTAAAAAAGAATACGCTGACATGGAAATTCAAAATCAATAACACCAGGGATGCTGCCTGGTCTGCTTCAAGGGCCTTTATTATGGATGCCGCACGGATCAATTTACCCGAAGGCAAAAAATCACTCGCAGTAAGCGTGTATCCATCGGAAAGTGCAAACGGCAAAAAAGGGAACGACTGGCGAAGGTCGACCGAAATGATCAAAGGTTCCATCGAGCACTATTCATCCATGTGGTATCCTTACCCCTACCCGGCAGCAATCAATGTTGCCGGCATAGTGGGCGGCATGGAATACCCGGGCATTGTGTTCTGCAGTTCAGCATCACTTGGATCGGAGCTGTGGTCAGTTACCGATCACGAACTGGGTCATACCTGGTTCCCGATGATTGTGGGCAGTAACGAACGCAAATACGCGTGGATGGATGAAGGCTTCAATACATTTATCAATGACCTTTCCACCGAAAGTTTTAACAAGGGCGAATTTAAGGAAGCCGGTTTCTTTGGCGACCCATCATCCGAAATGATGGTTAAATACACGTTTAATGAAGAAATGGATGGGCTCTTTACCACACCCGATGTGATTCAGCAGAACAACCTCGGCGTGGCTGCATATATGAAACCATCGCAGATGCTGCACCTGCTGCGCGATGTGGTGCTGGGGCAGGACAGGTTCGACGCTGCATTCAGGGAATACGTACATCGCTGGGCATTTAAACACCCCACACCCTGGGATTTTTTCCATACCATGGAAAATGTTGCCGGCGAGGATTTA
>SDZZ01000390.1 GCA_004173255.1 Chitinophagaceae bacterium
GAAAAACATCAGCAGCCGGCTCCGCGTTGTGCAGGGTAACATTTATTTTGAAAAGGACATCTCGCAGACTTACTACAAAGTCACCATCGAACTGCCAAAAGACGAACCTTACCAATAATATCCAGCGACTCTTCCTGCGGAAGCTCCAGCAGCTGCGGCGGCTGTGGCGGGAGCGACTGAACACCTCCCCCCGCAAAGCCACTAAGCGCCCAATGCGCGGAGCCCATATTTCGTTTGAACCAACCTACCTTGTATTTTCATCGCCTTCCGGCCAGGAAAGAAAACTTTTCCTTTTTTCTGCCATCCGGTAATTAACAGCTCCGGTTGCGGCATCGATTTAAAAAAACGGTACTTTGGAGGCTTGAAAATCTGCCCCGGTCGCAGGTAAAAAAAGAAAATATGAAAACGGTTCATTCCAGGTTCCTGCTATCCGCCTTGTTTATTTGCCTCTTCGTATCCGGCCATTCGCAGGACTCCACCATGAAGGTCAAAACCTGTGAATACAGGACCGACGGAAAACCTGGTGCCTACGGACTTCGGCTAAGCTTCTGGGTTCCCTGCTCATGGACCAAAGAGGAAGTTGCCAACGCCAGCATACTGGGCAATTACTCCATGATGCTGCCCGACAGCAACTCCCTTTCACACACCCTCACCGTCAATAAGATGGAGCGGCCAATCCCGGAAGAGCAGCTGAAAGGACTCTTTTCGACCGACGGAATGAAAATGATTGCACGACAAATGGGTAAATATGTTTCCGGATCCAAAATCCAGATTGGACAATGGGACGCGGCGGAAGTGCGATACTGGAACCAGTACAAACAAAGTGCAGGCATGATGTATTCCTATGGCGTTCAGTATTACATACCGATGAATGATAAGATCATCACCGCTATTTTCGTCGTGAGTTCACTGGATAAGGAAAAAGCGAAAGCACTGTTCGCCCAACATGAACTGCAATTCAGGACAGCGGCAAAATCATTGTTAGTTCGCTGAGCAGTATCCCTATTTTCCCCCGTTTGATTCCGGAAAAAATTGTTTTGACCCGGCTATAACAACCTCTGGTGAAGGGAAACGACGGTTATATAGTTTGCACAAAAACAAACGAATGACCACCTGGACCGAATGGAACCCGGCAATTTTACTACTCCATACTAAAATAACCGGCAAAGCGGACTTCGCCCTCGTCAGGCAATGGGAAACTTCGCTCAGGCAAGCCGTTGACTCGATTCCCGACAATGCACACTTCAGGGTATTGGCAGACCTTCACGGATTCGAAGCGGCCAGCTTCGATGTACACAAATATTTCCGCACTATTATTCCGGAAACAATGGCGGGCTGCGGCTGGCGGGTGGGCTATCTGGGATTGTTCAGCGAAGCAGATAACCTGCCTTTAAAAAATATCCGCAATCTCCAATGTATTGCTGCCGCACATGTACACCATGATGAAAGTAAAATCAATACGTACCAGGAACGTTTCGGACATAGCAGGGAACAATTCTTCACCGACCCCAAAAAAGCCCTCCAGTGGCTCATTACGACAGATATGGCAATAAAATGAACACCGCCTTGCGGGTCAAGACGGCCCGCCGGACAGCTGAAAAGGAACCAACCATGTCTCCGCCCGACCACATCAGCACGAGGATACTCAATTCACTCAGTAGCAACCCTTATTGAAATGGCTATAACCAGATTATGGGATGCCGGGGGACTAGTACATCTCACATAAAACATTAACTTTGCGCAACATCTGCACTTATGGGAATAATTAAGGTAGCTATAGCTGATGATCACAAAATCTTCCGGAAAGGAGTTATCCTCTCCCTTCGCCCCTTCACGAACATCAAGTTCGTTCAGGAAGCGGAGAATGGGGACGAACTGCTGGCCGGACTGCCCAATAGCGAGCCGGACGTTGTACTCATGGACCTGCGTATGCCAGGCAAGGATGGTATCGAAACTACCAAGATCGTCAGCAAACAGTACCCCAATATCAAGGTCCTGGTTTTAAGCATGTATGAAGATGAACGTTTCGTTTACCACCTGATGGAAAACGGGGCGAACGGTTACATGCTGAAGAATGCTGAACCACAGGAAATCCGCCGGGCAGTAATGGAGGTTTATGAAAAGGGGTATTACCTGAATAATTTCGTCAACCGTATCCTTCTCAAAAAATCGCACTCCCGCCAAAAGGTTATCCCTTCGCTGAACAACGAAATCACATTAAGCGATAAGGAAAAAGATGTGCTCCGTTTTATATGCATGGAATTCACTGCTCAGGAAATTGCGCAGAAAATGGAGATCAGCCCAAGAACAGTGGAAGCCATCAAAGACAGGCTGATGGAGCGTTTTGGCAGCAAAAACACCGCCGGGCTGGTTTTTTTCGCAGTGAAAAACAACCTCATCGATTAGCTTCATCCTTTGCGTAGAGGCATGGCAAACCATTAAACCGATCGGTCGGTTTTACTTCCAGTCACGCCGGCATCCCCTGGTAAATGTCAAAAAACCATCTCAGGTATATCCCCTTTTATAACGAGTTTCCCGGCCGTTTTGCTCCGTATTTCTTCCACGCTCACACCCGGTGCGCGCTCAACCAGTTCAAATCCATCTGCTGTAACATCCAGTACACCCAGATCTGACACAATTTTTTTCACACAACCGACACCCGTTAAAGGCAGGCTGCACTGAGGTAATAATTTAGATTCCCCCTTCGGGTTCGTATGCATCATCGCAACAATGATATTCTTTGCACTGGCCACCAGGTCCATCGCACCACCCATTCCCTTCACCATTTTACCGGGAATTTTCCAATTGGCAATATCACCTGCCTCACTCACCTCCATGGCACCAAGTACTGTCAGATCCACCTTGCCCGCACGGATCATACCGAAGCTCATCGCCGAATCGAAGAATGACGAACCGGGAAGTGTGGTAATCGTTTGCTTACCGGCATTGATCAGGTCTGCATCCTCTTCCCCCGCTTTTGGGAACGGCCCCATACCCAGCAAGCCATTCTCGCTCTGCAGCGTTACCGAAATGCCATCCGGGATATAATTGGCAACCAGGGTTGGTATGCCGATTCCGAGATTTACATAATACCCATCCTTCAATTCCCGCGCAATTCGACGGGCAATCTGTTCTTTCGTTAGTGGCATACACGTTTTTTTAAAAATAGATCAGCATCCCGGCCGGGCTGACCATTGATCAATCAGCCTCCCGTCGCATTTACGACGAGACGGTCCGCTGCTCAATCCTTTTTTCATAACCGGACCCCTGGAAAATCCGGTGCACGTAAATACCAGGGGTATGGATCATATCCGGATCCAGCTCGCCCGCAGGAACAAGCTCTTCCACCTCGGCAATAGTGATCTTCCCCGCCATCGCCATCATCGGGTTAAAATTCCTTGCTGTGGCTTTATAAATAAGGTTGCCATCCGTATCGCCTTTCCAGGCCTTGACAATCGCATAATCGGAGTCGAATGCCAGTTCCATCAGGTAGTCTTTCCCGTTAAAATTCCGGACCTCCTTGCCTGTCGCAATTTCAGTCCCAATGCCCGCCGGAGTAAAGATAGCCGGCATACCATAACCCGAGGCCATACAGCGGGTTGCCAGCGTACCCTGAGGGATCAGTTCCACTTCCAGTTCGCCACTGAGCAACTGCCGTTCAAACTCAGCATTCTCGCCTACATACGACGAGATCATTTTCCTTACCTGCTTCTGACGCAGTAACAGACCAATGCCAAAATCATCGACCCCCGCATTATTGGAAATACAGGTGAGATCACGCACGCCTTTTTTCACCAATGCAGCAATCGTGTTCTCCGGGATTCCACAGAGCCCGAAACCACCAAGCATGATTACGGCTCCGTCACTTAAATCATGGATTGCGTCCGAAGCGCCTGTTACAGTTTTCTTCATAATGGCTGAATGAACTACGAATGTAGGGAAGAATGCACAAAGATGGGATTACGCAACAACTGCGGTAACCGGAAGGATATAATACGGGGAAAAAGCAATCCCGCAGGAGGATAGAAATAAAAAATGCCGACGCAAATCTGTTCAACGGGTATTCACTTGCAATAAATGGCGGAGCAACCTTATTATGGAAGCATTCGCTTGCGCCTTACGCTGTCCTTGACCCGTTCGCGGTTGCGAAGAAGAATCTGGCGGCCCGAATCAAGTTTCCGCTGTGCCGTGTCAACGGCTACTGCGTGAATGCTATCCGTTTTTGGCTGGGCAAGCGGGGGGGTCGGGATGACCATGACGGAATCCATTACTGCAGCCATCATTTGGGGATTCTTCTGGTACCAGTCATAACTCTTA
>SDZZ01000391.1 GCA_004173255.1 Chitinophagaceae bacterium
GGTATTCCTAATTTCCCGGAAGGGGAAGCCGAGGGCAGCATTCGCCATCTTTATGCAGAGTTCAGGACGGGTGGCGACGATCTTCGCGGCAGGAATGACAATGTTGGTATCACCGTTACTTACAACGATGGCTCTACGCAAGAATTCGGGAATGTCAATGGACTGGTCCGGTGGGTTGACAACAGTTCACAGACTGTCCATCTTGCATTAAACCGCGCTGTGCGTAAAACAGATATCCGTCAGTTTACTATAGCGACGACTTTCGGTGATGGATTTGACAGCGACGACTGGAACCTCGATGCAATCCGTATAACTAATGGGGCCGGAGGAATTGTCTTTGCCGAACAATATGCACCGGCGGGATCCTACATCAAACGGTTTTCGGGCGACAGGCACGAGCAGCAATTGATTGTCCGTGTACCACGCTAAAATCCTAAACACCATTCCTTGAAAACGGCAGCGAACGTTCTATTCCCCCTGGGAACATTTTGCATCGGTCACAGAATAGCAATTTTGCCTGGCGGAATGAAAAGTCTGAAGTAAAAGATAGGAGTTACACACCGATTATAGACCTATCTTTGCCGGCTTATGGCATCAGATGGAAGATGGGAAAACCAAATCCGCGGCCATGATTAAATAATTCACCAATCTTAAATTTAGTTTTATGTCAAAAAAGAACCCCGAACCAAAGAAAAATAAGCCTACTCAAAAGAAAAGCTCAGCGCAGAAGAAAGCAGATCCCAAGAGGAAGGCAAAACGCTAGCAGTAAAGAAATAGCCCGGTTTTCCCGGGCTATTTCTTTACTACAAATTACTTCTCCCCTCTCACTTTTTTAAAGAGGGTAAACAAATCCCAAACATCAGTACCTCATGATTGCCGCTATCCTTGCTTCGTTCCAGGGCATTCCGTCAGGCGGCATTTCGAGGATTTGTCCGCCAGTGGCGAGGGCCTGGCGGATGGCAAAGGCTACGAGGTCTTCACTTTGCGCACTTTGGACCGGATGCCAGTCGAACGTACAGTCCTGACGGTCAAACTTCCCCCACAAATGCAAACCTTCCTGCACAAACAAAGTGTCCACCTTACCGTAGTAACAGGCTTCAATAACCGTCTCAGGCATCGATGACACCAATGGGGTATTGATATGGTCGCGGTAAAATTGAAGGGCTTTTTCTGATGGCTCGGTAAAGTAGGGTTGCAAAACATTTCCTGTCAGCTCCAGCAGTGTCCTCCTGTCTGTCTGCTCATGGTTTCCGGTAAGGGATTCCGGCCACAGATGTGGGTAATCCGAAACCGACCGGTAAATCGGTATAAGATATTCGACGCCGGCGGGTTATAGGGTTATCCCCTGGTACAATTACGCGAGATGACTGTTATCCGCCCGTTTCAGGCGAAAAAACCTGCATTGTAAAAAATTTTATACGCCTGGGCCCGTTGTATAGCCGAACACCGTAAAGTACGGCGACCAGCCTTCAGGAAATCGAAACTATTCACCGGGCATCCGGACCGCGAACAAAATAGTATGGCTCCTGACTTCCTGTTGGCAAATAGCCTGTGGTCTTTGCGGATGGGATAAAATCAGCATTGCACTAGTTCAGTAGAACTTACTTATACGCCTCTTTAACTCATGGTAAACAAAGATGGAAATGAGCATTTGCAAACCGCAGGTCCCAATTAATGCTGCAATCGTAGACCCAAACCGGAAGCACTGTCAGGCAATCGAAAAAGCGCTTTCGCAAAGCAACATAGCGGTAACACGACTCGAGGTCTGCCCCGATCTGGACGCGGCCGCTACCCGTGGATGCCCAATACATTGAACAGGCGGTACTGGATGCAGCGGAACATGCGCGAAGCCGCGACAGCATCGGCATTGCCAACGAACGATACCGCCTTGCTATCAAGGCTACGCGTGACCTCATCTGGGACTGGGATTTAAAAACCAACCAGGTCTACCGCGATGAAACGGCTGTGTTTAACGTGTTCGGCATAAGTTCTTTCCGGGATATAGAAGACCATGCCAGCTGGCAGCGCAAAATCCATCCGGGTGACTCAATCCGCCTGTTACGCATATTCTCGGAGATCCGGAATAACCCCCGGATGGAAGTTCTTGAAGTCGAGTACCGGATTCTTGGTGATGACGGGTGTTACAGGAATATTTTAGATCGTGGTTTGCTGATGCGGAACGCAGCCGGGGAACCGATCCGGATGGTAGGCGCAGCCCAGAATGTAACGGATACGCGGGTCATGGAAAACGCCTTGAAATGTTCCGAGTTGCGGACACGCAGGGCTGTTGCACGTGCGACCATACGGGGTCAGGAAAATGAGCGAAAGCATCTTGGCCTGGAGCTTCACGACAACGTTACCCAGGTACTGGCGGCAGCCACCCTGTTGCTCGATCACGCAATTTCCGGCAAAGACGTACAGAAAATGATGGGCAGAACTCGCGAACTGATTTCTTCCTCCATCCAGGAATTAAGGATATTATCGCACCGCTTATTACCGCCGTCGGCCAGGTTTGGCCTGGTGGGAGCGCTCGAAAAACTTACCGGTGACCTGGCTAATACAGGTCTTATGTTCAGCACCAGCTGGAATGTGTCTGAAGTGTCGCTGCTGACCACCGACCAGCAACTCGCGGTTTATCGCATCATCCAGGAACAAATGAACAACATTGTAAAATATGCACACGCCACAAATATTGGAGTTGCACTCACCGTTGCGCCACATAAAAAACAAATAAAAGTTGAAATCAGTGACGATGGTGTGGGGTTCGACCTGGCCCGCAAATGGAAAGGGGTTGGCCTCCGGAATATAATTACCCGCGCAGATGTAATTGGTGGCAGGGTATCCATCAGGACCAAACCCGGCAACGGCTGTATTTTAAAGGTGCTGTTCCCGATCAACACAACCGAGCAACATGGTTCCGATAATAATCAACGCCCGCCGGTAAACAAACCGGCCCTGGTACCAGCGGGCCACAGGCAGGCTTCCGCCGTGTATCATCGGTAGTGGTAACATAAGTTCTTCCTGCTTCGCATACCAGGTAACGCAGATCACATCCACCCTGGATAGCTTATCCACAGCAAACGCCGGTCGCGAGATAACAGCGATAAATTGCTGAACAATTTGGCGTATCTTCCGCCCTGGAGAACGTACACCGGTTTTACTAACCTTGTTTTCTTATTGCCACCCCACCTTTTCACACTTGCCCTCCCTGACGCATTTGCGCAACGCCACGCGATTCTGCCATGTTTTTTACCTGATTTATTTGCCAGGATGATGATTGCAATCGTTCCGCTACCCTGTGGGGTACATGAACACAACGCTGAAATAAATATTTACACATAATGAAAACAGCCTTTAAAAGCACGGACCAAAATCTTTCAACGCAGCAACAAAGAAGTTACAGGAAGCGTCCGCGATTTGTTATAGCACTGTTGGTACTGTTAGCTTCCTGCGGTAAAGAGAATGCTCCGCCTGGGAACCCCGATAACACATTAGTCTGCAAAAACAGGCCTTCACAGATCCTTTTTGGAAGGGACATGGCTGATTTTGAGTATAACAGTAAGTATGAGCCTGTAAAACTGACTGTGACGGCTTATAGTCCTGTTCCATCACAGCCTCCAATGGTTACCGTGTATACTATAAGGTATAATGCGGACGGAAAAGCGGATCAGGTGACCAGGTCAGTTAATAGTCAACCCGAAGTCACCTATCGAATGGAATATAATTCAGGCGGGCAATTAATAAAACAATCCATGTTCAATGCCCTTGGTGTATTGACTGAGACCAGTATGGCAGAGTACGATAACAGCAATACACTCACAAAACTAATTACCGATTCAAAAGGCGGTTCGTTAGAAGTAACAAGTGTTTATGGGTATTTGAATGGAAATCTGGTAACGAAGTCAATGGAGAACCTATATGACAGCACCTCAAAAGAATTTTACAATGCCGACTACTCATATACCTACTTCGAGGATAAGGAAAACAAAACCAGATCTTACTTTGAAGGGCCGCTTGGATTACTCTTTATTTCAAACGCTTCAAACCAACCATCCTTGCAGTACTTCCCAGGTAAACTGGATTACCAATTGTTCTTTGCCAGGGAAACTTCCGCTGAGAAAAAGATGCTCAAAAATGTTCAGATAATAGCCCATCGGTATAACACACAGGATACCACCAACATCGATTACTCTTACCAATATGATGCCGATGGATTTCCAACTACGCAGAACGGATCGTATAAGGGTGTCACCAGGCGCTATGAGCCGACGCCGTTCGGGGTTCCGGTGCTCCTTGTGACACCCCATGAGAACTCCTTCGAAAGGACGATGAATTTCAGCTGCAATTAGGGTGGATAATCTTGCGTTCAGCTAAACTGTTCGCAGTTAACCGGCAAGATTTCCCGTGATATCCACCGGTTGTTTTCCAATCAATCACTGATTGGGACGTTGGAGTATATGCCACAGGTATCACTTTGTTTTGTCCAAAGCCCGGCGCCCGAAAACAAATCGTAGCGCATCATAGTAAGCCGGGATTGGTTCAGTCATGTGGTCTTCCGAAGGATAATACCTGTACTGGTGGCGAAATGACTTCAAATTATCAGTTCGAATCAGTTTATCAAACTTCAGTACATCATTTCGAAAACTTCCCCCTTCATTACCTACGCTATAAAAAAGTGTTTTATTCCGCAGTGGTAGTTTTGTAAGGTTTTTTTCTGCTGACCGTAAAACATATTTTTTTCCAAACCAGAACGAAGGGCTTATTGCAATGTACGCATCGAACATATCAGGACGAGTGAGCAAACAATTAATTACTGTAAGGCCACCGAACGAATGACCTGCAAAAATTTTGAACCCACCGGCCTTATAGTTTTCTTCCATAAAGGGCATCAATTCCTGTTGAATAAATTCCAGGAACTGCTCATTGCCACCGGATGTTCTGTAGTTAGAATCAATTTTACCGTCAAAGTTGATCAGGCTGTTAACCGGGGTGAGGTCTTTTACACGGTCCACACTAACAATACCCACTACTATTACCGGAGGAATAACCTGCCAGTGTCGCAGGTATTCGATATAGGCAGAAATGATGTGAAAATGATTTTCCCCATCCAGGAGATACAAAACAGGAAACACTTTGGTTGTATCTGTCGAATCAAGTTGAGGGACATGAATGTATAGCTGGCGGTCCTGATCCAATACGCGGGAATGTATCTCGTGCACAACATTGGAGATTTTATTGTACAACTTTGGCCCCTGGGCGGATGCCTGTGTAGCTGGAAAAATAAGGAGAAGTATAAAATATTTCATCATAGACCTGATATGCGTTTCGTATTTTTCTGACTCCACCACCTACTGCCTGGAACATTCTGTATTACCGATACTGAAATATCTTATCTGCACCGGCATGTATTGCGTATTGGCTACAAAGCCCTGCAAAGCAAAGATTCCAATATATTTTGGCTGGATAACCAGCTCTTTGGCAAACGCCTCCCTGAAGGCAAAATTTGATACGGGTCCGGCCGAATACAAAAACCGGTAATGATCCTTCCTTTTTTCTATTCGCAATGCAGAAAAGCGCAGGTTTGTCCGGACCAGCTCTTCCTGTTGTCCAGCGATGCTGAACAAAGGGAAATGCGCAATTTCTTCCGGCCTGCTCGAATCACTACCACCTGTACTTACGCATTGCAAAATGATTTCGCCGGGCCGTTGAAAACCTCCAAAGAAATCATTGTATCCAATGGAAAGACGCAATGTCTTGCTGCCGGGCAGGGTGTCTTCCATTAACAGCAATCCCGCCTGTTGCCAGTTAGCTGTTGGAACAAAGTCCTCAAAATGAATTTCAGTTGAAATACAGTCGCCCCCTGTCTTTCTGACCAGCAGGTTTTTTATGACCGGAGCATGGGTAGAA
>SDZZ01000392.1 GCA_004173255.1 Chitinophagaceae bacterium
CACGTGCACCCTGCAAGGCATCGGCATTATCTTTCACTTCCCCTTTTACAAAGCCGGCGGCTTCCGAATCCACATCGATTTCTTCCTCGTCGAAAAGCTTTTTTGCCAGCGGCTCCAGCCCTTTTTCGATGGCAACAGTGGCCTTGGTTTTCCTTTTTGGTTTGTAGGGCAGGTAAATATCTTCCAGTTCGGTTGCACTGATCGTATCGGTAATCCTTTTCTCCAGTTCCGGGGTCAGCTTGCCAATCTCTTTGATGGTTTTGAGCACCGTCTCCTTTCTCTTCTCCAGTTCATTGTAATATTTCACCTGCTCGATGACGTTTCCGATAACCACTTCATCGAGGTTACCTGTCGCTTCCTTGCGGTAACGCGCTATGAAAGGGATGGTGGAACCTTCGGTATGAAGGTCATGTACACTGTTTACCTGTTTCAGGGAAAGATTCAATTCTGAGGCAATCTGGCTGGCATATTTCATCTCCATAGGTACTCTGTTTGGGGGAGCAAATGTAACGGGCAAACGAAAAGAAAAAAATTTTGTTTGTCCACCCTGAAACTACATGTTCCGCCCTTAACGTTTCTTCTTCAGGGCATTCAGGAACGTCCTTTCAATGGAAACCATAAAACTGCTGTGTGCCATCCGTTCCATGTTCCCTTGCAGCTCGAACCGGTAACCCAGGTTCAGTTTGGTATTGCTGTTGAAGATCAGCTGCACCGCCGGTGCAAAGTCAATATAATACACACTCCTGTCCATTCCTTGCTGGGCAAGGACTTCCGCATACAGGTTCACATTGGTCTGCTTATAATCAGTGTAGTTGACCGGCAATAACAGGTATCCACCCGAAAGCGAATATCCCATTACTTCAAACACCCTTGAGGGAATGTACACCACTGACTTGTCATTGCGTGATCCGTGCAGCACCTGTGTGTGGCTCACCGTTGCCGAGATGGCGAACCGGTGCAGCAGCTGTGTGGCAATTACGCCCGCCTGCAGGCCTGACTTATCACCCGTCAGTCCCACCTCATCGAAATGGAAGTCGCTCCGCGTGTAAGCGGCTTCTGCAAAGGCAGCCATTCGGAAATGCCGGTGGGATTCATCCAGGGAAAGGAAGCGGTATTTCCCATACACATAGGCCGATTCCCAGCGGAACCTATCCGTATGCATATTCGCAAACCCGGCCCCCGCCCTGATCATCAGGTTTTTGTTGATGCCCGCCATACTTTCTACCAGGTATCGCTGCATAAAACGGTCGTAGGGCAATTGTGGCGGGACATAATTGGCAGTAACCATCGCCGATACCGACTTCGCAGGCATATTGGAAGCCGGTTCTGTATATACATACAATTCCTGCGACTGGCCACGGATGGCAACCAGCAACAACAGGAAACAGGAAAACTTTTTCATGATGAACAGGTTGTTCACTCCGCCAGCAGTTCCTTCAGCGCTTTCTCCAACTCGGCCGGTTCAAGGTTCATGGCCACAATGTCGCCTTTTTTATTCACCAGGAAACTGGTGGGAATGGCAGAGATAGCCCATTGCTGCACCGTCTTTGCTTCCCAGCTGTTACCACTTTCGTTCACCTGCACCCAGGTGATCTTATCTTTCGCGATCGCCTTCATCCAGTCTTTTTTACTTTCATCCAGCGAGACGCCAAAGATTTCGAAACCCAGTGGCCTGTATTTTGAATAAATTTTTACCAGCTTTTTATTGGCGGCACGGCATGGCATACACCAGCTTGCCCAGAAGTCGAGAAGTACCACCTTTCCCTTGAAAGAGGCGAGTGTCAGGGTGTCCCCTTTCACGTCGGGCAGGTTTACCTGCAGACGGGGATCTGATATGTTCGGTACTTCCTGGGGACCGCTGGCCGCACGCTGCTGTTGCGCAAAGGTTACCTGTACAGCAAGCACAAGTATGATAACTGTTTATGGCTGGTAAAATCCTTGTCAATCACCGTCACTTTGGTGTCGGCATTCAATTCCTGGTTTCCCACATTTATAAAATGGTAAACGGTATGCCCGATAGTCAGGTGTTTATCATTTGAAACCGAAGCAGGCGAACTATTGCCATAGAGCTCCAGTTTACCCACGGAAAAACCGGCGTCTTCCACCGCATCTTTCATGGCATCAGGATTTACTTCCTGGCCCTGTTTGAATACAACATGGAACGATGAATTTTTTATATCTGATTTGACTGATTCGATGAAGGGTAATGCCTGCAGCGCTTTGTTGATCGCATTGTTACACATGGCACAGGTAAGACCTGTTGCATGTAACTCGGCCCTGGTAAACTGTGCCTGCGACACCAGCAACACGCAGCTCATCAACCCCAGTAAAAAAAACTTTTTCATACTGATTTGTTTGAGATTGATTAATTGTTTTTGGCTGGTTGCGCTGCTGTTGCATCTTTTGCGCAGCAGGATTTTGACTTGTCAGCCGGGGCAGTCGCCACGACAGCAGTCGCATCTTTTGCGCAGCAGGACTTTGACTTTTCAGCCGGGGCAGTCGCCGCGACAGCAGTCGCACTAACTGCATTTTCTTTTTCACAGCAGGATTTTTCAGCAGGTGTTGCTTTTTCCACATTTACAAGTGCGGCAGTTGCTGGCTTTGAGCAACAGCTTTCTATTTCAGCCGCAGCAACAGGGGCATTGCTGTCCGATGCGTTCAGCTTTGCGCTTTTATCGTCCCTTGAACCCTTGTCGCCTTTTGCATCTTTCTCGCCCTTTGACCCCTTATCGCCCTTGCCATCGGCCTCGCGGTCATACTGGCAGCAGGCATGCAGTTTTTTGTAAGCAGCATCATTGCCTTTTACATCACGGGTATCATAACCAGCGGCAGCCACTGTTTCCTGGATTTTTTTCGCTGAAGTAGCTGTTTCGTTATACTTAACGGTCAGCATTTTTGTTTGCTGGTCCCAGCTTGCGTCTGTTACGCCAGCTGTCTTTGCGGCCTTCTCGATAGTGCTTTTACACATACCGCAATTGCCTGCAACCGGAATCTTTTCAGTTTTGGAATCCTGTGCCATAGCCACCAGTGAAGAGGCAGTGAGTAACATTACAAGCGAAAATATTTTAAGCGATTTCATATTTGATGAGATTATGTTTTTCCGCGTAAGCGGAATGGATTTGAGTATAATTTACAAGTGCCCATAAATGGGAGGAATATAATAACGGGATTGACCCGCATTTTCTCAGATCCGGAAAACGCTTATTTCCACGGAAATATCCTGTGGGGGAAGTATGGGAGGTGAATGGAACGCCGATAGCCGGTGTTCATCGAAGTTGTAAAAAGAGGCGGCAATAAATTCCGACGGCACAGCAACCACCGGTTCAAACGAAGGGATCGCCAGGTCAATGGCCGCAGTTGGCCGCTGGTCATCATCCATTTTCACTACCTGCACCTCATCACGGCAACAGCCATGTGTATCGGTCATGTGCATACCACACTTGCCACACTGCTTGCTGCCCGATGAAAAAAGCTGGGTAGAGGCCAGTTTGTCCATGCAGTAATGCGAATTGACCATCACCCCGCAGGTAAATGCCAAGTAACAAACCAATATCGCTGAAATGAGTACTTTTTTCATGTACATTACAAAGATACATTTCCTTTCGGGTAAACCAAGACAGGGCTTTCGCCTGGCCGGCCAAACTGGCTTTCAGGAAGTTAATGAAGTTGTAAAAAGGTCCGGAGGTCACATGGCAGAGTAACGGCCGGGGGCCACATGCCGGAGTGCCAGGTACGAAACACGTGCCGGAGTAACGGGAACACAGTGCAACATGACGGAGTATCGGGTCCGCAAACCACACGCCGGAGCATTATACGACCGTTCAACGCCAGCAACCGCCATTTCTCTAGTTCACAAAACTCCAGAAGATGCCGAAACGCAACAGGAATCCGGGATAATAGTAGTTCGGTGCCATGGAATTGTTTCTCGTCCATCCAAAACCGTCGGCCGAACTGAATTGTGCGGTGTTCAGGTTTTCCGCACGGAAATAAAGTTTGAACCCTTTGATCCTGAAATGCACGTAACCGGCAATATCAGGCAGCTTGTTGTTCACATTCACCGAATCCTGGTACTGGAACTTGCCAAGCACCGGCGAGTAGCCATCGGCATTATAGCCCGAGTGGTAACGAAGCTCGGCACCGAATGCAATCTGCAGGTTTTTGAAACCGAGATCGCCTTCGTAGCCAATCCGGTTACGGGTAAAAAGCAGCGGCAGGTTTACTTCGGCGTTACCAATCACCTGCTGGATGTATACGTCCGCATGCCATTTCCATTTTTTTCCAAGGCTGAATACCTTTTCACCCGTTACCTGCAGCACATTGAAGGGGCTTGACTGCTGGCTGAGTTCATTATAATTCTTCAGGTAGGTATAATTGGTCGCCAGGTAGTAGTGACCGCTCAACCTCAGTTTCAGGAAGGGCTGGTAAATGGATCCAAAAAAGTGGATCGTGTTTTCCTTGTTGAAATTTTTGGTCCGGTTGGTATCCAGGTAAAAACTGCTTCTGGTATTATAAATAAAGGAGGGGGTACGGTTCACGTTCTCAAACCCAAGCTGCACGTATCCTTTCCGTTTACCGATAAATCGCTGCAGGCTTGCGTAGGCGCGGTAGTCGCCCGAGTTCATCCCTGCAAAATAAAGTTTACCGTTGGCTTCCAGATCCCATTTCTGGTCACGCGTCCGGTTGCGGTATTCTGCGTGCCCGAAAATATTATAGTATTTGAAATTTCCCTGGTTGCTGGTAAGCGAAAGGTTTTCGATTGCTGCACCAAGCTTCAGGAACTGCTGCAGGTTTTTTGCATCGGGGAAAGTATAAATCGAAAAATCATTCAGCAGTTGTCTCCACTTATCACGCAACTGCACCGTGTCACCAGGTACCAGGTCTATGTCATAGTTGTTGTGATAGTAGGTACTGTCCCACCGTGCATCATAGAATGTGTACTTGCCCTGGCTGTAGGTAAAGCTGTGTTCAAGCCGTACCCTTGGGTAAAACAAGGGAACCACCGTAGAATCTGTAACCAGCGAGTCTTTCTGGCCAAAATCATACTGCTGCCGCACCACCGTGGTGAATTCATTGTACCGGTTGCCTGTGCCCACGTCGGTATTGAAAAAATTGTTACCGTTGAGTGGCGAGCCGCCGAGAAAAGTCGGCATGTTGAACCGGTCATCTTTATAACCCGAAAAATTCAGGCTGTCCGGGTTCCTCACGCCCCCGTTTTCACCAGCCGCCAGTTTATTCCCGACCAGGATCACATACGCATTGTATCGTTTTTTCACACCCTGGTACCAGGTGGTGAACAAGTAGTTGTTGTGATTGGTCTTCTGGTTTTTAAAAAACCCTGAAGCATTGATGAGCCGGTACTGGAAATGGAAGTTCCAGTTCGGTTTGATGTTCTGCGTATGAATCAGCTGGATCATTTGTTCCGAACGGCTTGCCAGCTGGTAATTGATTTCTGAGTAAGGTCTTGTGGTATTGAAGAACCGCGCCCTCTCCACGGTATATTTATAAACATCATAGGCATGGAAGCCTGCGTCGAACCCGGGCTGGAACGATGGGGAGAACAGGATTGACCGGGATGCACTGCCGGTATTACCCAGCCAGATATTGGTGGCGGGGATCGGGAACACCGTGGTGTAGTCGTTCACTGATGAATCGAGCTGGAAATTCCTGGTTGAGTCGAGATACCGGAACCGGATGGTGATAGAATCCTCGTTTTTGTCGCGACGCTGGAGACTATCCGTCCCGCCACTCCCGCTCATATTTCGGCCAAGCTGGCCTAATTTTCCGCCACCGGAGCGGATAAGCGAGCGCTGGCCGAATGAATCAAGCGAAAGAAACAGCAGTCCGCAAAAAAAGATATAAGAAAGTCTGGTAAGCAGGGTCTGAATATTTGAATTGATCAGTACAGGCTTCCGGGCTGGTGTTCCCGCAAAAGCACTGCAAAATAAGCCAGCCGCGTCATTTAGCCACGGACCGATTTGTTAAATAGCCGCAATCAGTTC
>SDZZ01000393.1 GCA_004173255.1 Chitinophagaceae bacterium
CTCCGTGCCCGCTTCGGACACGGCGGGTGGGTCATCGCCTTCTGCAAAGTCGGTAGCAGCCGGAAAATCCATGACAGCTTCGGAAAGCTTCCTGGTCAAAGTTTCATCAGCTTCGGGTGAGTTTAGCAACCCGTCCTGTAACCGGGAACCCTGGTGGTCACGAACGCGGTCTTCATTCTTTTTGGGCTTTTTGGAAGAAAGGCCGTTGATCACAGCTTTCAGCGAATCGATGACGAGTCCAAGGCTATCGGTCCTCGCTTTGTCCGGCCCGGCTGTTTTTGCCTTGACAGGGTCGATCGGTTTTTCCAGTTGGTAGGCCAGCACTGCACTGCCTGATTCCGGAAAGCTGAACTCCTTCACGCGTGGGCGTTTCCACACACTGTCTTTTCCAAGTTCAACAAGTCCGAGTGAATCTTTCGGACTGTCGTCTGCTTTTTTCTTTTTGATTTTGGCGTCGCGTGTATCGGCATAAAACGGGGAAATACGGAACGCCACCCATTTGCTGTCGTGACTGATCACGGGATCGTTGCCGCGGTCAACCAGTTTTTTATAATCACCCGTTGCCGATTGAATTACCAGCTGCTTGTCGCCTTCCTGTTTATCGATTGTATAAACGATCCAGTTACCGTCACGGCTGATCAGTTTGTCACCGATCGACTGCCAGTCATCGTATACTGAATGGTCCAATGGCTTTTTCTGCGCTGCAACTGAATCGCAAATAATGACAAGGAAAAAAAGGAAGGATAATTTCTGCATCTGCGGCTGGTTTTTTCAGGTCTAAAGATAACCCGCCCGCTTTATATTCCCGCCGCCCGACGTTTCCTTTTCTCGTCGCGAACCAGCAACAGCACATGCACCAGCAGCACCAGCAGGATGATGGAGAAACCAAGATAGAATCCCGCGTTAAGGTCTTTGTTTTCGTGGAACAGCACAAAGGCCATCAGTATCCCGTAAACGGGTTCGAGGTTAAAGGAAATATTGACCGTAAAGGCAGACAGACGTTTAAGCGCATAGGAACTGAACTGGAATGCGATCACTGAACAGAACACAACCAGGATCATCATCCAGAAAAAGTCATTGCGGCCAATCAGGAAATGTTCTGCAGGAAACCATTGCAGGTAAAATGGCAGGAAGACAGATATCGATAACAGCGCGCCCGTCTGCTGCCAGGTGAGCATGGTTTCCGAATTCATTTCCTGCAGGAACTGACGGTTGAAGATGGGGAACAGGGCCGCAAGCATACCCGAGATCAGTCCAAGAATGATCCCTGTTTTATATTCCGTATCAAAATGGAAAATAACGGCAATGCCTCCAATGGTCAGCAGGCCAAAAAGCAATTCAAGCCGGTTGACACGTTTGCGCAGGATCATTGGTTCAAAAACAGCAGTAAAAAAGCCAAGCGAAGAGAAGGTGACCAGCGCCACCGATACATTGGAATATTTGATAGAGGCGTAAAAAGTGATCCAGTGCATGGCCGCGATAAAACCAACCCCACCGATCCGGAGGATGGTGCGTACCGGCAGCGGACGAATTTTTTTCCTGAGCCCGAAAATCAGCCACATAATAAGGGAAGTAAACAGTAACCGGTACCAGACCAGCATTCCTTCATTCAAGGTGATCAGGTGACCAAGCACACCCGTAAAACCAGCAAGGAAAACAGCAGCATGCAGTTGGAGGAAAGCTTTTCTCATTATTTACTTTCCGCCATCATCTTTTTCTTGTGGAGGGAATTGATTTCGTCCGATTCCTCTTTTTTGACCCGTTTATGGTAATCGGTAAACCAGCTGTGCCAGCGAAGCTGCAGCACACCAAGAATGCCTTCCTTTACAATTCCCTTGTTCATTTTGGAAACACCCGAGGTGCGGTCCTGGAAAATGATGGGAACTTCCTGGAGACGGAATCCCAGTTTCCAGGTCGCAAATTTCATTTCAATCTGGAAGGCGTAGCCTGTAAAACGGATCTCTTCCAGGTTGATTGTTTCCAGTACCTCGCGCCGGTAACACACAAAACCCGCAGTCGGATCTTTAATAGGCATCCACGTGATGAGCCTGGTATACATAGACGCCCCCTTGGACAACGCAATCCGGTTGGTTGGCCAGTTGACCACGCCCCCGCCCTTCACATACCGTGATCCGATGGCAAGATCGGCACCACCGGTTTTGCACGCATCATACAGCCGGATCAGGTCGTTCGGATTATGGGAGAAATCGGCATCCATTTCAAAAACAAAATCGTACTGGTTAATGATCGCCCATTTGAAACCAAGTATGTAGGCCGTACCCAGTCCGAGTTTGCCCCTGCGTTCTTCAATAAAGAGCTGGCCGGGAAATTGTGGCTGCAATCCTTTCACCAAAGCCGCTGTTCCATCGGGCGATCCATCATCAATCACCAGCACGTGGAACCCCTGCCGGAGATCAAAAATGGCATGCAGGATTTTTTCGATATTCTCCTGCTCGTTGTAGGTTGGTATGATGACTAGTTTATCCACTCGGTGTAAGCGTTGCCCGCTAATTTACATTATTCACGAAAGTATTCGTGTTAAAGTTTACCCGGTCCGCGCGAAAATGTTATGCCTTTTTGATCAGCATCGTCCTGGTGTAAATCTCTGTCAGTTTCTGTTTGGTATGCATGGGGAAATCGCCTTTCATCATCCAGTCATAGTACTGTGGTTCCGCCTTCAGCACATCAGCCACAGGGCGGCCTTTGAACTTGCCGAAATTAAACACCTCCACCCCGTTTTCCATAATGAAACGACGGGCAAAATCGACGATTACTTCTTCACCGATAGCCTTTGTAATGGAGTCGACCGTGTAACCAAGGTTGGGATATTTTTCGAGCTGTGCTTCCAGCACCTCATAGGTAGCAGTGGCGTCTGCCTCGGCACCATGTGCCCCCTCGAGGATCTTATTGCAATAGAACTTATAAGCCGCACTGAGAGTGCGTTGTTCCATCTGGAAATAAATTTTCTGTACGTCCACCAGCTTGCGGCCCTTCATGTCAAAATCGACCTGCACGCGCAGGAATTCCTCCATCAGCAGGGGTATGTCGAAACGGTTACTGTTATAACCGGCTATGTCGCAGCCATCGAGCATCTGTTTCAGTTCATGGGCCACCTGTTTGAAGGTGGGTGCATCCTTCACCATCTCATCGCTGATGCCATGAATATCGACACATACTTTGGGAATAGGCATTTCGGGGTTGATCAGCTTCCTTTTGACTGTCCGGGAAGAATCCGGCAGGATTTTTACAATGGCGATCTCGACGATCCGGTCTGTTCCAAGGTTTGTTCCGGTGGTTTCGAGGTCAATAAAGGCAAGCGGTTTGGTCAGCTTCAGCATCTGGTCAATAGTTTCTCGGATGAAAAATAGAGGCGGTAAAGGTAAGGAAACTGTTTTACCAATCCGGCGTACTTTTACATACTAACCAGGGTCAAAAAACGTTTAAAAAGCAATAAAAAACTGTACTTCCAATGAAAATCGCTTCTTTTTTATCGCTTCTGATGGTAATTATCGTTGTAATGGCCTCCTGTACCTCTTCCAGGAAGACCGGTTGCCCGATGCAGGAACAAAGCAGCTATCGTTTCCGCGGTTAATTTAATCCCGCCAGCATAAGTTACCGAGATGCAGGTTTACCCGCACACACTACGCCGGCATCAGTGCTGGCTATAAAGTACTACGTGGCGGAATCCTTCGTTTTTTTTATAATCCCTTGGCGTTGATGAAATTCACCAGCGCAGCCGTATTTTTCAGCTTCAGCTTTTTCAGGATGTTGTAGCGGTGCACTTCCACTGTTTTGAGGGAAATGTCTAGCTGGACTGCAATTTCCTTGGAGGAAAGTCCTTCCTTGATCAGTTTGATGATATCCAGTTCGCGACGGGAAAGGTTGTTCATGTCGCTCTGTTCGGATGTTTCGTCGAGTTCCTGCTGGGCCAGGATATTTTTCACTTCTTCGCAGATGTATTTTTTGCCGTTGTACACTTCTACAATGGCGGTAATCATTTCTTCCTTCGAGCTGTTCTTTGTTACATATCCCATGGCGCCCAGTTGCAGCATCCTTTTGGCGTAAGCTGGCATGCTGTGCATTGACACGGCGATGACCTTGGACTCGGGTGAAATTTTGTGGATCTGCTTGGTAGCGTCGAACCCGTTGACAGGTGACATGTTAACATCCATCAGGATAATATCCGGTTTGCGGATCCGGGTAATCTCGATCGCTTCTTCTCCCGAGCTGGTTTCCCCGATGACGGAAAAGCGGGCATCACTGTTTAAAATAAATGACCAGGAGTCGTGTATCAG
>SDZZ01000041.1 GCA_004173255.1 Chitinophagaceae bacterium
TTGCTGTTGGGGATGACCCCTATCTTTGTACAGTCATGGCTAAATCACTTTCACAGATACCGCTCGACTTCGGATTTGCCGATGAGGCCGCAACCCCTGCGGAGAAGGCAGACCTGACTTCAAAGCCGGAAACGAATCCGGACGAGCAGGAATTTGCTAAAGAAAATGAACTTCCGGCAGCGAATGGGCAGCCAGCGGCGGGTCCGGCGGCAGATCCTTCCGGGCAGGAAGCGTGGGAAATGTCGCAGCAAACCGGTCTAGCAAATACTGCTGCTGATGATAGCCTGGATAACACAGGAGTCATACCCGCGGTGCAACCAGCATCTGTTCTCTTTTTCGAGGAAGGTCCCTTACCCGGTGAAGCCCTTTTACCGGAGGGAACCCTGGCACCGGCTAATGAAGCAACTGGTACGGCAGTACCGACCGAAGATGCCCCGGGCCTTTTGATAGCTGGTCCAGGTTCGGCTTTCACCGGACCCCCAGGCCACGCTGCCAGTTTTAATGGTGCTGCAAATGAGGATAGGGCTGCAGGCGAGGCTACGGGTGCAGGGGAGGATGCGGCTGCAAGTAAGGTTACTGGTGCTGCTGAGGCTACGGCTGCAAGTGATGATAGCCCTTTGCTGAACGACCCGCAAGCCCCGGCCGCTGTAAAAAAGGGTTATTCCGGCCGCGGCCGGCGTTCCCTCAAGGACATTACCCTGCCAGGCGAAATGCCGGAGATCCCGGAGGATGAGATCCTTTTTTCAAAACAGTATTACTCAATGGGGGAGGTGGCAGTGATGTTTCGCGAGAACCAGTCGCTGATCCGTTACTGGGAGACAGAGTTCGACATCCTGCAGCCAAAGAAGAATGGGAAGGGTGACCGTTTTTTCCGCCCGGTTGACGTTCGCAACCTGGCACTGATCTACGACTTATTACGCCGCCGCAAATTCACCATCGAAGGCGCAAAGGAATACCTCAAGGGAAATAAAAAGGCAGAGGAAAAGTTCGAGATGATCCGTTCCCTCGGTAAGATCAGGGCCTTCCTGCTCGAACTGAAGGCTGGGCTGTAATGCCCGATGCACACACAGCTGCTGTGTGAATCCAAAATGGGGTAATAAATCTTCAGTCTGTTGAGCCCATTCCTTCCCTGCATGCGTTTTCCTGGTCATTTCCCCCGTTTTTCAACCTTCACGATACCCGTTCGACAGGTGCAACACCGCCGGCGAACAAGGAAAAAATCCTAGAGTCTTGATTTTCAAAATTTTCCGTGGTTGCCAACCCGTCTTAACAAGTTTTTATTAGATGCCCTGGATTATGAACTAACTTTTGGTCTGATTTATGGAATATCTAAACCAGAAGACGATAATTAAAAGTTCTTTACAGGTTTACGGAAAAGGTTAGTGGAATCAGCAGTGGATTGTGTTATTACGAGATGTGGAAGTGGAAGTACGCTGTTTTTGTTTTAGAACTTCATTAACAGCAGCAGATGCACTAATGGCCGTAAATTTGCGTTATCAATTACATCGAACAATAAGAACGAAAGTTCTCATTATAAATCAGTCAATTTTCTCATAAGCAGTTAGTTTTGGTTGCGACCCCTGTTTCCACAGGGGTCTATTTTTTTATATACCTGAAGCGGCTTACAAGAAGGCCTGCCAGGGATCCCGCACCATCAGCCAGTATATCGCCACTATCGAACGACCTGTTCGGAATAAAATCACGCTGCACATATTCCATAATAATCCCGTACACCAGGCTGGCAATTGCGATGTAGATAAAGCTGCGCCATAACCTGGCTTTGACAGCTGCTGATACAGTTTCACCTGTTGCTTTCAGCGGATCGGCAATCCTGCAGTACATACCCCAGCAAACGAGAAACGTGAGACCGGCAAACATGCCCACATGGATAAACTTATCAAAATGGATCCCATCCATCCAGCTTTCGGATGGGAATGTGGAACCGGGCAGGGTAAGAAGCACAACGGAAATAATGAAATACAGGACTGCGGGGGCAAATGAGCGGATCAAGGGAGTTAATTTCCTGCAAGTATAACCCATAAACGGCTAAAGGAAAAACCCGCATCGGCAGGGAAAAAAAGAGAGGCCTCTGGAAAGAGGCCTCTTACCAACTATAGAACCAAAAGCATTGACCCCGTTTCCGGAGTTGCTTTCCTTAATTACGTTACACCGTTGTCGGCGGATTGAAAATGAAGAGGAAAATTATAATTTACCCATTACATAAATGGCGCCCTGAGGCTGTGGAGAACCGCCTTTGCGTTCGAGGGTAATGGCGAAGGCTTCGGCACCCTGCGCATTTTTAGCACGGATCAGGAGCTTTTCCTGTTTTACATCGAACACACCAAGATCAACCGGTTTGCCATTGAAGATGGCCCACAGCTGGTATTGTTTGTCGCTGGCGGGAGCCGGCAGGTTGTTCGCTGCCAGGTATACATCGTGTGAAGTGGTATCCCAGTAAACAGTAGCATAAGCCTGGGGTGCGGTGGGGGTACCGGGCATTACTACCATCTTGATATCAGAGCGGTCGGGTCCCACTACCACAGAAATATCCTGCTTCATGGTATCGATCTTCTGGCTGGCAACGGCAAGCTGGTTATCACGTTCTGCAATCTGTTGTGCCAGTTCCTTATTCTTATTGATGGTGCTTACGTTCCAGATTACACTTCCGACCAGCAGTGCTACAGAAGCGGCTGCCACATACTTCCATGGATTCATCCGGCGTACAGGCGTTTCCTGTAACGGACGAACCGGTGTTTCCGTGCGGGCAGGTGTAACAGCCAGTACAGCAGCGCGGATATCTTCCTTCAATGAAGCAGGCGGGGTGATGGCAGCGGCCATCATCTGCTGTTCGAGTGCTATCTCGAAAGCAATCCTTGCCTGCAGCACTTCCGGGTGCTGCGCAGCCATTGCTTCAAACTCTGCCTGCTCTTCGGGAGAGGCGAGTCCGAGCACGTAGCTCTCAACAATACCGCTTAATATGTAGGCCTGGACGTTCACTTTATTTTATCAATGTTCTTAAATGAGTTAATGCGCTTCTTATTCTTGTTTTTACTGTTCCCAACGGGATATCCAGCTGCTTCGATATTTCATCATGAGTGAATCCCTGGTAATAGGATAATTCAATCAGCACACGATGGTCTTCTTTCAATGTGCTTAACACTTTCCGTAATCCAACATCATCTACTTTTGGAAGTACACCCAGTTCACCGGTGATAGAATCATTGTTATCCGGAATCGGTTTGTTTTTAAGGGAGTCCTGATAGCCGCGCGACCTGATCTTGTCGATAGCCGCATTCCGCGCCACGTTCATCATCCAGGTAAACAACCTTCCTTTTACAGGATCGTATGATTCAATCTTCCGCCAGATATTGACAAACACTTCCTGTAACACATCCCTCGCCGTTTCCTGGTCGTTCACAATTGCACCCACCACTCCCAGTAAGGCTCCGGAATAGTTATCATAGAGGTAACTAAACGACTGGTCAGTTCGTTGCTGCAATAATGCGACAAGCTCAGGTTCACTATATGTGATTCTGGGATTCAAATAGTTGGGTGGTAGAGTGAAAAGAATGGTGTTAATCTCACTTGAACATCATTTACGGAGAATAAATAAATACAGATTTACCCTACAACAGATTGGTACCCGGAAGCATCGAGAAGGCTCTCTACTTCAGCAGGATTATCCACGGTCATTTTTACCATCCAGCCCTTTCCATAAGGGTCGCTGTTAACGAGTTCCGGCGAACTGCCAAGTGCGTCGTTCAGCTCGGTGATCGTGCCGGCAACCGGCAGGAAAAGATCAGATACTGTTTTAACCGCTTCAACTGTGCCAAAAACCTCGCCGGCTGCCAGCGGTTTACCTATTGTTTCAACTTCAACATAAACTATATCGCCTAATTCACCCTGCGCAAACTCAGTGATACCAATGGTTGCCACGTTTCCTTCAAGGCTGACCCATTCATGGTCCTTTGTATACCTAAGATTATCCGGATAGTTCATACTACTGATTTATACGCAAATATGCAGAAAACACCCAGACAAACGTGTACGGGGCACGGATTTTTTCGCATTTCACCGGAATGCCGTTGCGGCTTACACCTATTTATCCACCGTTTGTCGTTTACATTTTTCCGGGTCGGGCTCCCGGGGATATATTTGCGAAACCTTATCAAAAGGACCAACACATGAGAAAACTAACGCTTCTTTGCTTCACAGCCCTGCTGCTGCAGTCGGCCGTATCGGCGCAGTACATCACCGGCACCGTGAAAGACCTCCAGGGCAAACCCATGGAGAAAACAACAGTTACGCTGCTCCACGCATCCGACAGCCAGGTGGTCAAACTTTCAATCACAGATAAAGAAGGGATGTACAGCATCGCCGCCACCCCGGGAAAATACCGGCTCAGCGTATCTTATATAGGATATACGACGCTGGTGTCGCCCGTTGTTGAACTGGCGGAGGCGGGCCTGAAGATGCAGGACCTCATAATGGCCGGTACAAACGCCTCCCTTGATGCGGTAACCATTACTTCCAAAAAGCCCATCGTTGAGGTAATGGCCGATAAAACCATCCTGAATGTGGAAGGTACCATCAATGCCGTTGGAAATGACGCCCTGGAACTGCTGCGCAAATCACCTGGCGTGATGGTCGATAAAGACGATAATCTTTCCCTTGCCGGCAAAAACGGTGTACAGGTATTCGTTGATGGCAAACCGAGCCCATTGTCGGGTTCTGACCTGGCAAATTACCTGAAGACCCTGCAATCGGCCCAGATTGAAGCAATCGAACTGATCACCAACCCTTCCGCAAAATATGAGGCGGCAGGTAATGCCGGCATTATCAATATCCGCCTGAAGAAAAACAAAACCTTTGGTACCAATGGTTCGGTTAATGCAGGGTACAATATCGGCACATTCGGAAAGTACAACGGGGGTTTTTCGCTGAACCACCGCAATAGCCGCATCAATGCCTTCGGTAATTATAACTACAGCCAGGGGCTCAATGTAAACAATATGGTAAGTTACCGCGAACAGGCGGACTCCATCTTTGACCAGAAAACCCAGATGCGGTTCCGCAATAAATGGACGCATAATTTCAAAGCCGGACTGGACTATTTCCTGAACGCGAAAAGCACTATTGGTGCCATGGTAAACGGCAACCTGTCGAATAACACCATGCGCACGCAAGGACCAATGCAGATCCGCGCGGAGGGCGACGCCCAGCCGTCGCGCATACTCGATGCATCCAATGAAAGCAAGGCAGAACGGTCGAACGTAAACTTCAACGTGAACTACCGCTACGCACAGACCGGTGGCAAGGTGCTTAATATCGATGCCGACTATGGGTTCTTCGACCTCAGCAGCAACCAGTACCAGCCGAATTTTTACTACGATGTGGTGGCTGGCCAGCGTGTGCCGGCGTACGCAAACATCTATCGCATGATTGCACCAACGGATATAAAAATTTATTCACTGAAAGGCGACTACGAACAGGATTTTATAAAAGGTAAACTGGGTCTTGGTGCCAAGCTGGCCTACGTGAATACGGATAATGATTTCCAGCGGTACAATGTACTCGGCAGTGGCGACCAGCTGGATGCTGAACGGAGTAACCGGTTCCGCTACAAGGAAAATATCAATGCGGGCTATATCAATTACAACCGCGCCTTCAAAGGCTTCATGGTGCAGGCAGGCCTGCGGGTGGAGAATACGCATTCAGAAGGCAATTCGACCGGAAGCAAATACAACAGCAACACCGGTAATTTTGAGCCGTACGATTCTTCGCTCAACCGGGATTACACCGACCTGTTCCCCAGTGCTGCCGTCACCTTTAATAAAAACCCGATGAGCCAGTTCGGGCTTACGTTCAGCCGGCGGATTGACCGGCCGGCTTACCAGGATCTCAACCCGTTTGAGTTCAAATTGAATGATTACACTTCCATGAAAGGCAATACCCGCCTGCGTCCGCAATACACCAACAGTTTTGGTGTAACACATACCTATAAATACAGGCTTAATACCGCGCTCAACTACAGCCACGTAAAGGACATCTTTACGCAGCTGCCCGATACTACGGAGAAGTCCAAAAGTTTTATGAGCAAATCCAACCTCGCTACGCAGGATATCATCAGCCTCAACATCAGTTACCCGTTCCAATACAAATGGTATAGTTTTTTTGCCAACCTGAATTCCTATTATTCCAAATACAAGGCTGACTTTGGAGGAGGCGACCGGACCGTTAATCTCGATGTGTTTGCATTTAATTTTTACATGCAGAACAGTTTCAAGCTGAGCAAAACCCTGACCGCGGAGATCAGCGGCTTTTATACTTCACCGACCATCTGGCAGGGAACATTTAAAAGTATTGCGATGGGTAGCGTGGACGGCGGGTTGCTGAAAACGATCCTGAAAGGTAAGGGAACGGTGAAGGCATCAGTGACCGATATGTTCCGCCTGATGCGGTGGAAAGGGGAATCAAACTTTACCGGGGTGACCAGTATTGCCAGCGGCCGTTGGGAAAGCCGGCAGTTCCGGATCAATTTCAATTACCGTTTTGGCAACACGCAGGTTAAAGCATCACGCCAGCGGAAAACAGGGCAGGAAGATGAAAGCAAAAGGGCCGATGGTGGCACGGGTACCACGCCGGGGGGAAACTGATTAATCGTCCCGCATGTGCCGGCGGTTGTTATCCGAACGGCGAGCAGGTCGTTCGGATTGTCCAGGTTCTATTTTTTCCGCCTGACCAGTTTTGTTTTCAGGATAACCACGTCCTGCAATGGCCGGTCCCTGTCTGCCCCTTTACTGGTAGGCGTTGCAGCGATGAGGTCCAGTACATCGAACCCTTTCACCATTTCGCCGAAGGCGGTATAATTTCCGTCAAGGTGGGGCGTACCGCCAACGGTGGTATAGGCCTCGCGTTGAGCGGGTGAAAGCTTGCGATGCAATCGCATGGTTTCGACCGAGTCGAGCCCTGCGGGAGTAAACACCTTTCCTTTTACAATATAAAACTGGCTGCCACTGCTTTCCCTTTTCGGATTTACATCATCCCCTTCACGTGCAGCGGCCAGGGTTCCCTTTTTATGGAAAATGCTGGTCCGGAATTCGGCCGGTACGTTATAACCTGGCGATCCTTCGCCAAGTGGTTTGCCTGATGCTGCGTTTTTGCTGTCGGGGTCACCGGCCTGGATCATAAAATTATTAATGACACGATGGAAAAGCAGGCTGTCGTAGTAATGTTTCTTTACCATCAGCAGGAAGTTGTCGCGATGCAGTGGGGTGGAATCATACAGCCGGAATACCATGTCGCCCATACTGGTCTGCACGAGTATGTCTTTTTTCCGGTCTTTCTTCCGGACGGTTACTTCTTTCTGTGCCGACACGGCGCCGAGCACCAGCAGGGAGATAAAAACCAGCAGGATTTTTTTCATATTATATATTGATGGCAAAAATTGGGAATGCGGCTGATTCCCGGACATCCCGGGAAGGGGGATCCGGATGCAATATCAGATACCGTGTTCATCGAAATAGAGCAGTACATGATCTTTCAGGAAATTCTCCTGTGCTATGGGATCCATATCCGGCATTTGTTTTATCTGGCGGTAATGGGGCCAGCCTTCATCGTCGGTGCGCTCGAGTTCATAATAACCACTCGGCGTCAGCAACTGGCAGATGGCCACATGCATCAGGTCCTGTTTCTGTTCCTTGGTGAACTGGTCGCGGATATGGCCGAACTCCTGGATACCGATCAGGAACAGGATGGTCTCCATATCCGGCTTTTTACCGAACCGTTCAACCAGTTTAGCCTCAAGGTTCCACCAGCGTTGTTGTAGATCATCAGTTGCAAACATAATAACAAAGATAAAATAGACAGACCGATTATCTTTGCTTCAAATACGTAAAGATGTTGCAGTTACAGGTAATCCGCCAGAATCCGGATGAGGTCAGGAAAAAACTTGCCGTGAAATATTTCCCGGAGCCGGGGCTGGTGGATGAGATCATCCGGCTGGACGATGAGCGCAAGCGCCTGCAGCTTGATTTCGATAATAACCAGGCAAAGGTCAACAGCACGTCGAAGGAAATCGGGGGGCTGATGGCAAAGGGGCAAAAGGATGAAGCAGAGGCCCGAAAGGCCGAGGTTGCAAGCCTGAAAGCCACGCTGGGTCCCATTTCCAGCCAGCTGGCAGATGTGGAAAAATTGCTCAACGATACGCTGGTCAGGTTGCCCAACCTGCCATCGGACCTGGTGCCGGCTGGTAAAACCCCTGCAGAAAATGTGGTGGTTCGCGAGGGTGGCACAAAACCGTCCCTCTATGCAGGTGCTGTACCTCACTGGGACCTTACCACAAAATACGACCTCATTGATTTTGAACTGGGTAATAAGATTACCGGAAGCGGGTTTCCCGTTTATAAAAAACGCGGGGCGAAACTGCAGCGTGCACTGATCCAGTATTTCCTCGACTTCAATACCGATGCGGGTTACGAAGAATTTCAACCGCCATTGATGGTTAATGAAGCATCTGCATTCGGCACCGGCCAGCTGCCCGATAAAGAAGGGCAGATGTATCATGCAACAGAAGATAATTTTTACCTGATTCCCACCTCCGAGGTTCCGCTCACCAATATTTACCGGGACGTGATCGTAAAGGAACAGGACCTGCCCATCCGCATGACGGCATATACTCCCTGCTTCCGTCGCGAAGCTGGCAGCTATGGAAAAGATGTACGTGGATTGAACCGCCTTCACCAGTTTGACAAAGTGGAACTGGTGCAACTGGTGAATCCCGCCGTCAGTTACGAGGTGCTTGACCAGATGGTGTCCCACGTGGAAAGGCTGCTGGCCAGCCTGGGGCTGCCTTACCGGATCCTGCGGTTATGCGGTGGCGATATGAGTTTTACTTCGGCACTCACCTATGATTTTGAAGTGTACAGCGCCGCGCAGGAGCGCTGGCTGGAGGTCAGTTCGGTTTCCAATTTTGAGAGTTACCAGACCAACCGCATGAAGGCCCGCTTCAAGGACTCAGCCGGTAAAACACAATTCCTGCATTCGCTGAATGGCAGTTCCCTTGCGCTTCCGCGCATCATGGCCTGCCTGCTGGAAAATAACCAGTCGGAAGCTGGTATAACACTGCCTTCAGTTTTGGAAAAATATTATGGCGGCAACAAGATCGCCTGATCCTTTTTTAACCCATTTTTACGTTATGAGATTTATCCTGGCCGTTATAGTATGTTCCTTTATCCTGCTTGTTGCCTGCCATCGGAAAACCAGCCCCGCCGCCGTGCCTGAGTCCGTGGTGATCGCCCCAGTTATAAAGGATACGGTGGCAGTAGTGAAAGCACCGGATGCAGCCCCTGGATTTATGGCTGGCCCCGGTATGATAACACCGGTAAGCGGTTCGGCGATGGATAATGAGGCCGGCAGGATGATTTATACTACGAAATGTGCGAAGTGCCATGAGTCCAAACCGGTCGACCACTGGAACCAGGCCGAATGGCAGCCGATCCTGAAGTCGATGATCAAAAAGTCGAGGCTGGATTCCTTACAGGACTTCCAGGTCCGGCTTTACGTGAATACGCACGCCAAAAAAAGCTAGTATTCACAGATGTTAAATCATTGATTGCAGGGCCATCACGGCCCTTTTTTTGTACCATTCAGAGTGCTGGTATAATCTGGACTTACGCGGATGACCGGCCTTGCGGCTGGAGGTTGGTTTAACCGGTGCAAACTTTTGGCGGCAGGTGCCCGAGACATCCCGTTCTTTTTAAACCCGTTCCGGTTTCCGGAGTCACACATAAAAATATCGCTGATGGCGTTACCCGATCAACTCAAGAACCAGCACCTGATGTGGAGGGCCGGCTTTGGACCAGCCGTGGAACAACTGGGTGACCTTTCAAAATATACAACGGCACAATTTTACAAAGCCCTGGTGAAAGCTTCTTCCAAAAAGCCCGAATACATTAATGTGGCGGATAATTACCTGCAGGGGTTGTTCATGGGTGCGGAGCAGATCAGCCGCATGGAAAAACAGCAGATGACGCCCGAGGAAAAACGGATGATCCAGCAGAAGCACCGGGAAGGCGAACGTAACCTCAATATATTCTGGTTAAAGGAAATGGTAAACAGCAGTGCACAGCTGCGCGAGAAGATGGCTTTCTTCTGGCACGGACATTTCGCCTGCAGGAATGTGAACGTCTTTTATGAACAGGCCTTGCTGGATGTGTTGCGAAGGAATGCCCTCGGCAATTTTGGTGATATGCTGAAACAGGTATCGCGTAGTGCCGGCATGCTGAATTTCCTGAATAACCAACAGAACCGCAAGGGACATCCCAATGAAAATTTTGCCCGTGAGGTAATGGAATTGTTTACCATCGGCCGCGGAAACTATACGGAGCAGGATGTGAAGGAAGCAGCGCGTGCCTTTACCGGATGGGCGGCGAACGTACAGGGCGACTTTACATTTAAAAAGAACCAGCACGATGATGGAAGTAAAACGGTGCTGGGGCAAACCGGCAATTTTGACGGCGATGAAGTACTGGATATCCTGCTGGCACATAAAGAAACGGCTACGTTTATCTGTGCCAAACTTTTTAAGTTTCTGGTAAACCCCGACCCTGATCCGTTGCGCATCGGGCAGATGGCGGATAAATTGTTCAGCTCCGGGTATGAGATCCAACCCGTGCTGGACCTGGTGTTCACGAGTGACTGGTTTTTTGACCCGAAAAATATTGGTGCCATTATTAAATCGCCTATCGAACTGATGGTGGGTGTACAGCGAATGGTGCCCATGAAACTCCAGGATGACCAGCCGCTGATTACCCTTCAGCGATTGCTTGGGCAAACGCTGTTCGCTCCGCCCAATGTGGCCGGCTGGCCGGGCGGTCGCACCTGGATCGACAGCAGTACGCTGATGTTGCGGATGCGTGTTCCCCAATTGTTCAATGATGAAGACGAACTGAATGTAAGCCCGAAGGCCGATGATGATAAGATGATGGGCAAAATGGATGATGGTACGCCATCGGTGCCACCAAAAGTGGAGAAGCCAAAGGGAAGTTATAAAGGCATGAAAGAGATCAATGCAAATCTTGACTGGTCTGCATACGAAAAGTATTTTGCCAGGACGGACCGCGCCAGGCTGGTAAACGCCATGGCAGGGGTGCTGCTGCAGACAAAGTCGGCGGTGAGCGAGAACGTAATCAGGTCGGCCTCTGATGAAACTACGCGGGAGGCGTTTATCCGATCGGCCACCATCCAGTTGATGAGTACTCCGGAATACCAGTTGTGTTGACGGTAGTACATGAATCAGTAATGCTTAAATCCACAGGTCATGCTTTTTAAAAGGAAAGAATTTATACAGCTTGGTTCACTTGCCACCGGCGCGCTGATGATCCCGAAATTCCTGAAGGCGTTTGAAGCCCAGGCGATGGTGCCGGCTGGTAATAAGGTAGTGGTGGTGTTGCAGCTGAGCGGGGGTAATGACGGGCTGAACACGATTATACCGGTTACCAACGACCTGTACCATAAAGCCCGTCCGCGTCTTGGTATAGACGAATCAAAGGCCCTTAAAATTACGGATGAGGTGGCCCTGCATCCGGCGCTTCCTTTTTTCCGTGAATTGTACAATGAGGGAAATCTCGGCATGATCAACAGTGTGGGTTACCCGAACCCTGACCGGTCGCACTTTCGCAGTATGGATATCTGGCATAGTGCCAGTCCGAGTGACCAGTATGTGAACAGCGGATGGATTGGCCGTTACCTCGATGCGCAGTGCAGCGGGTGTGACAAACCAACGCAGGCCATCGAGATCGATGATGTGCTGAGCCTGGCCATGAAAGGCGATATCAACAAGGCAGTAGCAGTCCGCGACCCGGCGCGGTTGTATGGAACGGCCAATGAAAAGTTTTTTAAGGAGGTGATGAAAGACCATCATGGCGTTGCGGGTGAACAGCCGGCTGATTACCTGTATAAGACACTTGCCGATACGTTGTCGTCGGCCGATTATATCTTCAAACAAAGCCGTTTACATCCCACTGCGGCATCTTATCCGAAAAGTGAACTGGGCAACCGGCTGAAAACTATTGCCAGCCTTATTTACTCTGAAATAAACACCCGGGTATATTATGTATCCCTTGGAAGTTTTGATACGCATATCAACCAGGATAACCAGCAGTCGAGGTTGTTTAAGGATATGAATGAAGCGGTCGCATCTTTTGTGGCCGACCTGAAATCGAACAACCGGTTCAACGATGTATTGCTTTTTACTTTTTCCGAGTTTGGTCGTCGTGTGGCACAGAATGCCAGTAACGGCACCGATCATGGCACGGCAAATAATATGTTCCTGGTCAGCGGTGGCCTGAAGGGGAAAGGGCTGATCAATGATATGCCCGACCTGGCAGATCTAAAAGATGGCGACCTCAAACATAAGGTCGACTTCAAGACGGTTTATTCCACCATCCTGAAAAAGTGGCTGGAGGCGGACCCCGTCAGGATCCTCGGGGCTGACTATGGCACGATGGATTTTATCTGATTATACGCGGATAAACAAAACCTCCGTTGCTTTCGAAGCGACGGAGGTTGGTTGAGTTAAAAACATCTTGAAGTAGTAACTGTTGTGTTGGTTGGGTTAAAAAGATCTTGATGTATAGCCGTTGTGTTGATGGAATAATTACCTGAACGTGGTGGATGTTTTTTCTAGGTGATCGTTATTTCAAATCGTCGATTGAATTCTTTTTACTGGTGGCAATCCTGTAAAGTGTGAGACCCATGATGACAAAGAACATCACGCCTAATATGAAATAACCGCCTTCGCCGAGGGCGTGTTCAATGCCCGCTTCCATATTCGCGCTCCGGAGCAATGGTGCCGTACTGTCGAGACCCGACAATATTGCGATAATTACCCCGGCCACTGCACCTCCGGCGACCAGCCCGGTTGCAAAAAGATTTCCTTTACCCAGTTCCTCTTCTTCGGATGTTTTGGCTTTGCCTATTTTTTTGTCGGTAAATCCGCGGATCAGTCCGCCGATAAAAATTGGGAGGGTTGTAGCCAGTGGCAGATAGGCGCCTACGGCAAAGCTGAGCGACTTGATGCCGCAAAGTTCCATCACTACAGCCATAAACACCCCGACCAGCACAAACTGCCAGTCAAGGTTGAATGAAAGGATTCCTTTTGCAAGGGTAGCCATCAGTGTTCCCTGGGGGGCCGGAAAAAATTCCGATCCGATTGCATGATCTTTTACCCCGGCTGCAATCATATCCACCGTGGGTTTATCGAGGAACTTAACAGTAAGACCGATTACAATGGATGAAACAATGGCTCCGATAAACAACGCGATCTGCTGGTATTTTGGTGTTGCCCCCACCAGGTAACCCGTCTTCAGATCCTGTGATGTGGCACCTGCGTTTGCCGCAGCGATACAAATCAATCCTCCTACTACCAGTGCCATTGGCTCATAAAGTTTGCCGGTCCAGCCCACTGCAATAAAAATGAGGCATGTTCCCATAAGGGTGGCGATGGTCATACCGCTGATGGGATTGTTGGACGAGCCGATGAGTCCGACGATGCGGGATGACACCGTCACGAAGAAGGCACCGAAAATAACCACCAGTACACCGATCAGCAGTTTCTGTGCAATGCCATTGCCCGGAAGTTGTGGAAGGAGCGCCATCAGTAACACCAGTGCAATGCTACCGAACAGAACTACTTTCATGCTGAGGTCCCGGTCGGTTCGTTTGGTTTCGGTCACCGCACCGTCGCGTTTGATAGAACCAAGGCTTCCGCTGAACGATGATATGATTGTCGGGATCGTTTTTATAAGGGTGATAAAACCACCGGCTGCCACTGCCCCGGCACCGATCTGCCGTACGTATGCAAAATAGACAGCCGAAGAAAAATCGGCAAATGTCCGCGCCGCCGGATCCCAGTTTCCCTTACCCCCTGCCGTTGCAAGGTCTTTCAGGTAACCCAGTTTAACCAGTTGCATTGCTATTACATCGGGGGCCACCAGGGTCGACAACAATGGAATCAAGGCAAGGGAAGCAAATACACCACCAGCTACCAGCACACCTCCGATTTTTGGCCCGATGATATACCCGACACCGAGGTACTCAGGGGTTATTTCGCCACTGACCCGGGCCGACGGAAAGAACCTGTTTGCCTGTTTGGTCATGTACGTAGGCACTTCGGCAATTACATGGAAAACCTTTTGCAGTAATGCATAGGCAAATGCAAACCCCAGTCCCCAGAACGCTGTCTTTGCAAAGTCGCCCCCTTTCTCGCCTGCTTTTAATACATCTGCGCATGCGGTTCCTTCGGGGTATGGCAGGGTTTCGTGTTCTTTTACAATGAGTGATTTCCTTAATGGAATCATCATCAGCGTACCAAGGATACCCCCGAAAATGGCGAGGGTAAGGATGGTGATGTAATTGAAAAACTGGTCACCTCCGCCATCGGTCAGGAACAGGAAGCCGGGCAGGGTAAATACCACACCTGCCGCAATGCTTTCGCCTGCCGAGCCGGTAGTCTGGATAATATTATTTTCAAGGATGGTTGTTTTGAGGAACCGGCGGCCAAGGGTAATAGCGATTACTGCAATGGGAATGGACGCCGACACGGTGAGACCAGCTTTCAACGCAAGGTACACGGTGGATGCACCAAAGATGATCCCGAACACGGCTCCGGTGATCACTGACTTGAGTGTGAACTCGGCCATTTTGGTTTCGGGCGATACGAAGGGCCGGAAATTGCTTTGGTTATCAGGCATAGCAGTATTGGTTTAGTGCGGTAAGTTAAACAAAAAAGCCATCCGGCCTGACGGCTGGATGGCTTTCTGCGGGTTGCCCCTGTGTTACCGTTACCCGTGATGATGCAGCTACAGGCATCCACGGGAACCGGCTACGGTTGTTGCTTATCTTCTAGAATGCTTTTTTCTCGACTGGTTTGCCATCGGCATCCAGTTCAATGATTTCGTATCCGAGTTTCTGCAGTCCGGGCAGCACTTTTTCCTTGTCGCCTACCACCAGGATATTCATTTTGCTGGTGTCAAGGTACTTTTTAGCCAGGGCATCGATATCCGGTTTGGTGATCGCGCTTACAATTTTATTCTGCTGGTCTACGAAATCTGCCGGCAGGTCATTATCGAGAATCAGCCCGATAAAGTTTGCTTTCTGGAAACCGGTTTCATAACGCAGGGCATCGCGTTGGCCAACCGAACTTTTCATAAAGGCCAGTTCTTCCGGGGTAATACCGGTTTCGTTATAACCTTTAATTTCCTTGATTACTTCAATCATGGCGCTGTCTGTTGCATTGGCGCGAATGCCGGAGCTGAATTCAAAATCGCCGGTTTGTTTGCCACCGGAGAAACCGCTTCTTGCGCCGTAGGTCCAGCCTTTGTCTTCCCGCAGGTTCAGGTTCAGTCGGCTGTTGAAAGCCCCGCCCAGTGCGTAGTTCATGAGGCCGGACTTATAGTATTCACCGGTTGCATCATACTTCAGGCCGGTTACGTAACCGACGCGGAACTCCGATTGTGCAGCTTTTGGAACATTGACCAGGTAGATCTTTGTCTTTTCCACTTTCGGCGTAGCGTCGATATTGGGGATGGTTACCTTTTTATCGGGCAGGTTGTTCAGGAACGCGAGTTTTGGAAGGATTTCTTCTTCTTTCAGTGCACCAACCACTACCACCTGGGTACCCCTCGAAGTCATGTAGTTGTCGTAGTACCACTGGATATCCGCAAGCGTGAATGCGCCTACTGTTTCCTCGTTCCCTTCACCGGGTATGCCAAGGATATGGTTTGCACCATAGTTCAGTTTGGCAAAAACTTCATCTGCCACGGCTGCCGGTTGGGTTTTGGATACTTTAAAACTTTCCAATGTCTGTTTCTGGAAACGACTGAAGGCATCCTGGGTAAACTTCGGATTGAAGATGCGTTCTTCAAGCAATTTCAGCGTAGCATCGAGGTTCTTCTTCTGGCTCTGCACCTGGAAGGTGATGTCTTCGTTGTCGCTGAACACATTGATGGAGCTGCCAAGTTTCTGCAACTCGCGGCTCATCGATTCTGCAGTATAATTTTTGGTATCATCATTCATCATGTCGGTAAAGAATGATGCAATACCTGCTTTGCTGAGGTTGTTGGCCTCAATGAAATGTCCGCCGGGGATCTTGATGGCGAGCGTTACCGTTGGCAGCTCATTATTTTCTGTTCCGATAATTTTAATACCTGATGGCCAGTCTTTCTTCCAGAATGCCGGAACTTTTACCACCGGGTTGGGTCCGTTGGCCGGGGTTTTGGAGCGATCAAAATTATCCTTTGCCTTGGCGTAGGTAAGACCAGAATATCCGTAGTCGGGCCGCGTATACTTTGTAGTGTCCACTACATAATTGTTTTCACCCACTGTCAGCTTCTCCTGGTTCTTTGGCAGCACACTTACGGTAAGGCTGTGTTTGTCCTTAATGTACTTGTTGTACACACGCATCACGTCTTCTTTTGTTACCGCCTGGTACATGGCCAGCAGTTTCCCGATCTGGTTGGGATTACCGGTGAACGTCTGGAAAGAAGCCAGCTGGGATACTTTACCAGCCACACTCTGCAGGCCGTTGATCATTTGTGATTCGTACCCTCCTTTGAACTTGGCGATATCATCGTCGGTTACCCCGCGTGTTTCAAAGCTGTCGAGCGCATTGTCGAGCAGGTAGTACATATTAGCCAGTGATTTGCCGGGGAACGGTACAATCTGGAATGTGAATGAACCGGCAAGTTCCTGCAGGCCACTGAAGCAGCTTGCATTGATTGCTACCTGTTTTTTTGTAAGCTGCTGGTAAAGGATGGAGTTGTTACCCTGGCCAAGAACCTGTGCCAGACAGGCCAGTGCTGCCATATCCGGGTGGTAGTTCGGAACGGTCGGGTAGGTCCTGACCATCAGCGGCAGGCGCGCGTAGTTGTCGACATACGATGCAAACCGGTGCTTGTCGAGCGTAGGAACGCTCGGCGGCATGTTGGTTACTGCAGGACCGGCCGGGATGGGGCCGAAATATTTTTCTACCAGTTTCAGTGCGTCAGCTGTGGTCACATCGCCACCGAGTGTGACGGTGGCATTGTTGGGACCGTACCAGCGGAGGAAGAAATTCTTCAGGTCATCTACGTTTACGCGGTTCAGGTCCTCGATGTAACCGATAGTCAGCCAGGAGTAAGGATGGCCATACGGGTACATGTTTTTCGACATCACTTCAGAGATCAGGCCATAAGGGCGGTTGTCGTAATTCTGTCCCCGTTCGTTTTTAACTGTTTCGCGCTGTACTTCAAATTTTTTCTGGGTAACAGCATCCAGCAGGAATCCCATGCGGTCTGCTTCCAGCCATAATACTTTTTCCAGCTGGTTGGATGGTACCGTTTCGAAGTAGTTGGTGCGATCGGTATTGGTTGTGCCGTTCAGGGTACCGCCTGCTTCAGTTACAATTTTGAAATGCTGTTCGTCGGCAACGTTATCACTTCCCTGGAACATCATGTGTTCGAAAAAGTGCGCGAAGCCTGATTTGCCGATCTCTTCGCGTGCAGAACCCACGTGATAGGTCACGTCAAGATGCACTACGGGATCGCTATGGTCTTCATGGATCACCACGGTGAGGCCGTTCGGGAGCACATATTTTTCGTAAGGGATGACCAGTTCATCACCCTGTTTGGTGACTTTTTCGATCAGTTTTGCCTGCGCATTCACCTCGCCGCAAACAACGGCTGTAAATGCACCAAGCAGTAATAGTTTTTGTCGCATATGTGATTTGTTTTTGGAGAAACGGCAATGTAAAGAATTATGCCAACAGATGCCTGCCATCCATCCCTTTATAAGTGAAAATTCCTGACCGGGACAGCGAAGAGGGCGGTTGGTGGAGCGGGGTGATGCAGCCGGTCACCCATCTTGCGACCGATTGCCCAGGCCGGGGTCCGGGCTTGTTTGCCGGGAGGCCGGCGATTTTTCCGCATCAGGCAGCGCCGGCAGCCTTTTTTTACCTGTATTCGTAAGTTCTTTCCCCGGGAATACCGCTCCCGG
>SDZZ01000394.1 GCA_004173255.1 Chitinophagaceae bacterium
TCGCCTGTATTGGTCATTTCGGGGCCAAGGTCCGGATTTCCGTAGCGGATATTGAGCGAATCGATATTGGATACAAAAGGATTCAGGTCCCAGATGTAAGGACGCCTGAGCCTTCGGCCGAATGCGAGGGTAAACGTGTGGATCTTCTTCACTTTTTTTGACACGAAGAGATTAGGTAACCAGGAAAGATAATCCTGCCGCACCCGGGTGCCGGTATTGATAAAAATTCCTTCCACATGCGTCTGCTCCACACGGCTACCCACTTTGAAGCTGATATCTTTCCATTTAAACGAATAGGTGGCATAGGCACTATACACCTGCTGGTTGTAATGGAAGTTGTTGGTATTGGACTTGTCTTCGAAGTACTCGTCCGACTCATTGAATTTGAGCAGGCTGGTGTAATCGGATTCGGCATCGCGATGGATGAACTTAAGACCTGCTTCCAATTTCCGGCCCTTTGTGAACGGCTGGATAAAATTCGTTTCGAAAGTGGCCGAGTTGCCGGGCGATTCGTTGTCGTTGCGGATAAAACGGTCGATCCCGCCGATCTCCTGGAAAGCCGTTGCGTGGTTGATGTCCATTGAGTGATCCAGGTAAATTTTAAATGCGATTTCTTTCCCTGCTGTGCGGCCCGACTTATGTACATAGTCACTGCCTCCGCTGTAAGAGGGCATACGGTAGCGCGAGTTGTTGTCGAGCTGGTCGGTATGCGTGCTCACCTGATCGGGGGCAATTACCTCAATCCACGATTGCCGGTTGCCGCGCCCATTCCATCCATTCAGGTTAAAGTAGGTGCTCAGTGTGTTCAGCGAATCAATGTCCATGCTTAACTCGATGCTGCCAAAATTGTAAAAGCTTTTATTCCTGTTTTCGCTATTGGAAATCCTTTTGTAATACGCCACCGGGTTCAGCGATTCGGTTTCACTGAAGCCGTACGAAACCGGGCTGCGGCTGATTCCCGCTGAATAATATCCTGACAGGCCGAATTTTCCGTACTTCACATTCAGGCTGCTGTTCACACTGGTTGAATTCAGTGTGGTGGCAGACAGGCCCAGGTTGCCATTGTAGCCCGCCACTTTTTTCTGTGTAACAATATTAATAATGCCGCCCACACCTTCTCCGTCATATTTGGCTGACGGGTTTGTAATGACTTCCACACTTTTAATCATGGAGGCGGGAAATGATTTGAGCGCTTCACTTACATTCCTCGAAAACATGGCTGTTTCCTTGCCGTTGAGCAGGACTTTAAAACTCGTTTTTCCATTCATCGAGAGCTGCCCGTCGCCGTCGACCGACAGGAACGGTGTTTTCCTCAACACATCAATGGCGGTCAGGCCTTCCAGTGATGGGTCTGCCTCGGCATTAAAGATGAGCTTTTCATCTTCCTGTTCGATCAATGGCTTGCGCATTGCCGCTGTCACTTTTACCGCGGTCATTTCATTGATGAATGCGGCCAGGGTCACCGGTGCAACGTTCAATGGCGTAGAGTCGACCGTTACCTGGGTTTCTTTCTCTGCATAACCCGCAGAAGTTGCGATGATGACGTAGGTTCCCTGTGCTACCCGGGTAAATTCGTATTCCCCTTTCCTGGATGAAAAAATATTCTGCAATGGCTTTTCGGTGTTTGAAAGATGGTAAAGTCCGACCGTTGCGAACGCCACGGGTTTACCGTTACTGCTGTCCGTCAAGGTGCCCTGGACTTTCACCTGTGCGTTGAGTGTTGGAGCGAAGATCAGCAACAGGGCTGTCAGCAGCACCCCGACGCAGGAACGCGATTGAGTTGGTTGAGGAAAAACATTGCTGGTGGTTTTATAGCTGTGGCCGGCATAGGGGATAAAATAACATCGCATAGTTGACTCATTGTTTGCTGGCTGTTCGCTGGTTGACAGGAGGGCCTTGTTCATAAACATCGCTTTGGAAATTTTGGGCAAAAGGAGACTGTTCCGGCCCTGGCCGGTTTAAAAAAAAGTGGACGGGTGTTTATTTGAAGTCGACTGTGCAGTTATTGCACGTGATGTTGAAGCTGGTTTTTTTTCCGGCCGATTCGTCGGATTTCACATGGAACGCTGCGGGTGCTTTGTTGCCGAATGTTACGCCCGCGGCCACCAGTGATTCTGAATTAGCGATACCGGCGTTCGCATTCATCTCTTTCTTCTCGAAGCTGCTGTAGACGGTGCTATTGTCTCCCTTGAAGTCGATATCGTAACCGGTCAGTTGTTTCAAAGGCAGGCGAAGATCGGCAAACTGTGTGCTGATGCGGATGGCCGTTACTTCGGACGTTATCTGGCGGATTTTGACATGGGTGCTTTTGCCTTCGAGTGTCAGGTCCTGGCTAAGTTTCCCGATCCTCAGTTCGCCAAACTCTTTGTACCCGCCAACGGACCCGACATTTTCCACATTGATGCGGTCGGCCTTGCTTTTCAGGAACAGCGTGTTGCCACCTTCATACTCCACTTCCGAACCGGTTGATTCAATCTGCGCATTGTCGATAGTACCGGCGGTAAGACTGCCTGATGCAAGTTTCAGGTCAGCGTAACCCAGGTTGCCGGCATACATAGTATAAAAGCTGGCATCGACCCTTAATTCATTGACGTTGCGAAGGCCAAGGTTGGAGCGATAGAGGGTAAACTCTGCTTTATCAAGGTCTTCATTCACTACAATGTCGGTGTATCGGTTATCGACTACAAGTTTACAGTCCCTCGGTATGTAAACAACCATGTTCCGCCTGGTCGATGAGGTGCGTGTCCAGGTACTTTTATAACCGGTTACCACTACGTCGGCTACCTGTGGGTTCTGCGTTCCATAGATACTGGCCGGTTCATCTTTCACCGGCCGGTTTGGAAAAGCGGATGGCGTTTTACCCGAAGAGTCGGTACCGCCTTTTTTATATCCAACCACGGTTACTTCCCCGACATTTGCCTGTTGCTTTTTCGTAGTGGTTTTATAACCCTCTACTACTATTTCCTCCGCACCGTTGGCATCCTGCCTGTTCTTTGCAGGTTGTGCCGGCAGTCCCTGCACCTGGATATTCGTCACTTCTGCGACCCTGTTTTCCGGATATTCATCGCTGGCCAGGTCGATCCTTTTCCCGAAAGCGCTTAGTGTAACGCCACTCATTTTATACAGTTCATCGTTGGTAAGTGTATCGGTGTCGCTACCCATGGGTACGGTGGATACAATCCGGACTTTTTTCTGGTCCCATAGCCGGATCTCGAGATTATACCGCTTGTTTTTTATTTTGAATACGGATCCGCTTTCAGCCGGTACCTCGCGGGTAAACTCAGGCAGGTATTCAACGGTTGCCACATCAGTGTGGCTCTTGTTGCCCTGTTTAACCGGTTTTGCTTTTTGCGCCAGCAGCATGGTAGACACGCACAAGGCAGTTAACAGCGTTGGATATTTTAACATGTTCATCAGGCTTTATTAAAGATTGATATAAGTTGGTTTAAGGTCCTGCCCGGATGTATGTTCCGTGATCTTTGAGTTAGTCCGGTTGATCTCAAATTGGAGGTTGCGCAGGATATTTATTTTTTGCTGGTAAACCACCACGAGGCCTTCGAGTGATTCTTCCGTTACGCCTTCTTTTTTCATCCTGTTTTTCAGATTGGTTTCTTCTTTTTCCAGGTCATTGAACTGTTGTTTAAACAGCCCGAAATAACCGGGATCATCTACGTATACCGGTAGTTTTCTCAATTGTTTTAGTTGTTCCTCAACCAGTGATGCGTAGCTGGCTTCGAAAGATTCGACGGGGTCCTGTTTTTTTGCCGGGTTTTCTGCAATTGAGGGACTGTCTTTCTTTGTAAATCCAACCACTACTACAGTATCCATTGTTTTGAAAGCTGGTTGTGTGTCAATGGCTGTGAGAAGTCTTTTGATCTGGATTTCCGGTTGAGGGATGGCCCCCAGTATTTCCCGGATCACATGGGTGCGGGTGCTGTCGGAAAGTACAAGTTGCAAGGACGTCCTGTTCCCCAGTGTACCAGTAAAAAATGCGGCGGCAGTTATCAGCAGTATTGCGGCAGCGGCTATCCACCTGCGATACAGTTTAATCGTGGAAAGCTTGTTGGGGAAGGGTCTCAGGTCAGTGTGAATATCCGGCGGTGGGATGGTTTGCAGGTCAGCACGCTCATTCAGGGTCCGGCCTCGTTGCAGGTCAGCACTCTCGTCAAGAGTTCGGCCCGGTTGCAGGTCAGTACGTATTTTGTCCCAAACGGTTGCTGGTGGAACCGCGGTATCGAGCTCCTCCCTTTTTTCCTGTAAATATTTTTTCAGTTCATCCATTG
>SDZZ01000395.1 GCA_004173255.1 Chitinophagaceae bacterium
TTAAAGTTGTCAATGACGTATCTGATTTCCCACAGCAACTTGAAGATGTTGATTGGCAAAGCGTGCAGAAGGCTGTTCAAGTCAGCCTAGATTATTTTGAGGATACGTTAAGAGAAAAATCTGTCAAGTCGGTTCGGTTTAAGTATCGAAGAAGTAACCAGTGAATTGACTCGGGCTCAAAGAAATGTTTTAACGAAGGTATTCAAGTGCCAGTTAAATTCGATTCACAACTTTAGTTAGATTACTACCTGCTTCTTCCCGACTAGGATATTTATTAATGAACTATTACAAGGTTGGGGCTTATGAGTTTTTTGACCAGGAATCTTATATTTCTTGTATAGGGTTGGATACAAGATATTATAAACATCTTTCCACTGATACGCGAGGTAAACCCGACGGGACAGATTCTTATACCCTAATGTTTTGGAGGAAGTTAATAGGTTAAAGGGAATTTAAAGCTTACCCAAAAGAGTTTAAGTTTGCGTTTACTTAATCCCCCCAAACGCCCCAAAACACATATTCTTATGAAGAATCTCCACCTTACTGAAACCCACCTTTTTCATCAGGTCCAACTGGTAGTTCATTGATCTTGGTGAGTCTTCCTTTGCTACATAGTCCAGCACCTTCTGCCGGTATTCTTTCCCTGCAACACTTTCCAGGTAGTCGCCGTACCGCTCCCAGGTATAATCATTCAACAGTTCAGTATCCTGTGTGATCAAATCGGAAATCATCAGGCAGCCACCGGGTTTCAATAACCTGAACAGTTTTGCAAAGGTTGTTTCCCAATCATTATCGTCACGAAGATGGTGTAACACGGCACCGGCAAGGATGACGTCAAAATGGTTTCCGGGTAGCACTATTTCGCGGATATCACCCTGTTTAGTTTCAACCGATCCGTTAGTCACTGCCGACACACGATCGAAAGCTTTATCCAGCATCGGTTTGCTGAGGTCAACCAGTGTGCAGTCGAGACCAGGGAGCTTAGTCAGCATCTTCAGGGTGTAATTCCCCGCACCGCAACCTACATCCAGCAGCGCCGTGGCTGCGGGAGTTATACGTTTCGCCGATTCAGTAATCAGTTCAAGTGAAATGGTTGCATCGATGGTCGATACCTGTCCGGTGTCAAGATTTGAAAAACGTTCCACATCATTGTCAAAGCGTTCCCGGATGTCCTGTATGGTTGATTTGTCCATATGAATAATTATCCGGCAAAATTAACGGTTAGCGTGCATTCCATTACTGTCTCACCTGCAATACCAGGTGAGCACCGCAAATCACACAGTGAGCAATTTATTTCAGGATAGCTTCCACCTTCAACCCCTGCCTGGTAATTTCCTGGATATATTCTGAATCCTCGTCAGTACGGCAGAACATCGAATGGGAAGCTATAAAATAGTTCTGTCCCAGTTTGAAGATGATATCCGGAAAGGTACACGGTCCGGCTACAGGGTATACCTTGCCATCAATTACAATGACCGATGGGGTAGCAGATTTTTCCTGGTCCCCAATCCACGCAACCATATAGGCTTTCATTCCGGGTATGCCCAGTGCGACAACGGCGGGCCTGACCGCAACCGTTGCGGCCATCAGTGGTTTGTCAACCGGACGGTTGGCTGACCCTGTGATGATGACCTTCTCCAATGCCTTGCTTTGTACAACCAGCCGGATGATGCTGTCGGACAGCGTCTGGTCAGTCAGGGTATCGCCGGGCACCAACGAAAACGGCTGGCCGGAGTAATCAAGTACAGCCAGGTCATACAAACGCCCCTCCTCTGGTTTTGCATCGGTGTCGGTCACCTGCATATTTCCTTCGAAATCATCTTCGAGCAGGAAACTGTTCGTCGTTTTGCCGGCAATCACTTTTCCTTTTTCAAAGTCCAATATCCCGACAGGCAGGCCTGCCTTGTGTTTGCCGGCCAGGACTAACTTATTTTCGCCGCCGATCAGGACCCTGGAATATTTATACGGCTTATGCGAACTATCCCTGTCAAATGGTTTGGCGGCAAGTATTTCCTGCGCGGTAGGCTCAGCCTGCTTACTCTTGCAAGCACAAAGAAAGAGTACAATGCATCCGGCAAAAAGAATCAGTTTCTTCATCACCTATCAGTTTAATGAGTTTGTAAAAAATGAATCATCATTGGTTTTCATCCTGAAAACAAAGCCCGGTCCGTTACCAACAAAACCCTGTACCGTTTCACGCGAAGAGGATACATAAACGGCCTTTGCGAGGCCCGAATCCGGGTCATGACCCGCAAGCTGGTAAAACACGGGTGGAATGATCAACCGCCCCGTATAATCCATCATGCCCATCGCCTTTACTTCGATAAACCGTTGTCCGCCCCCGACACCTCCAGTTGCACTGCCAGTGCCTATCCCCAGCATCCTGGCCGTTTCACTGCCTGGTTTAAGCGCAATGTCAATGGTAAAGCGGATGCCAGATTGGTCGCGACCGGAATAGGTAAAATTATACCGGGTGCGAAATACATCAGACCGGTCGCGTTCGAAGCCTGGGTTCATTTTGCGGAACAGGTCCTCTATCACAATGATGTTTCCCTGATGGTCAATCACCGACCGGATATTGGATCTTTCCGCAGTATTGACTTCACAGTCGGCGTAGCCATAACGGAAGTCCCTCCACATGGAAACCCTGGTAATACCCGCATCCGCAGGTATCCGGAATACTTCATTACCCTGCCGGTCGAGATATGCCAGGTGGTATTCATCCTGGAACTGGGGCCGGTAGGAAAGCAGGCCTTCACTGAAAACCCCAAGCTCAGCACGCGTATTGATCCGCATCGGGATAACCATTTTGCCTGTGGTATCAATGTATCCGTATTTGCCTTCGTTCCCTGCTGAGCGAAGACTTGTTTTGTACAGGCCTTCCGCATATTCCCAGATGATGTTTTCCGAGGTAAATGCCTTTGTTCCGTTTTTACGATAGTAGTCCTTCAATGGAAACGTAACATTGTCTTTTATGATAAAAACATTTTCCCGCTGCTGCATCGCGGAGGAAGGAGTATTGTAACATTGCCCCTTTGGATCAACGAAATAATATTCATACTTTCTTTTTTCGTCCATGGTATGTCCGCTGGCATAACCGTTTTTAAATGCGTACGCCTGCTCAAACTGGCAAGGCACCACCAACCATCCGGACGTATCAATAAAACCATACAACCCGGTAGCGGCATCCTTCACCAGGCAACGCCCGTCGCGGAAACCGGACTCAGGCAGGAATGCGCTGCCTGATCCAAGATCGTACAGACCCAGCGGTACCAGTTGTTTACCGTTGCGGTCAATGATTGAGTAATTTTCGCCTTTTCTTACCAGCGCAAATCCTTCGTGGAAATCATCCACTTTAGCATAATCGAGTACAGCCGGTGAAGACGACTGCGCAACAGCATCAGTTATAAAACACTGGGCCATACAGGCCAGCAGGTAACCGTACAGAAACTTTTTCATGTCAGGATATTTTAGATGTTACTGGGCTTTAAGGATTACAGTGTCCCTGCCATTCCACAGGATGTCGGTCTGCACTTCCATCATATTGGAAGTGAGTTTGATGATTTTTATGGACTCGGACATGCCACCGTCTTTGATTACGACCGACTTCCCGTCAGATGCCATCGTGTAGTCGGCAGTACCTTGTAATACACCGTCACTGTAACCATTAAACTTTCCGTCTTTGGTAAACTCCCATTCCATCACATGGCGGGCCATCCTTGATTTAAATTTTTCTTTTTTGGCTTCACTTCCATACTGGTCGACAGGTTTCCAGCGATTGACAATTTTGTCCTGGGGAGAGGAAGAACAGGAAACAAACAAGAGGATTGATGCAATGGCGCAGCATGCGCATTGAATGCGGAAAGGCATAACAGTGGTGGTTTAATGGTGGTTAAAGCCGGAATTATTCCGGATAAATCGGGTTCGCCAGGGTACGGGCTAAATAAAGGTTTACAGGAAGGTGGACCAGGTGCCGGTTATCGAAGGGGTGGACAAAATGTATGTTATCGAGGGGGGACTAAGTGTATGTTATCGAAGGGGTGGACTGCGGCGCCCGGTAATCAATTTAAGTAAAAACATTTAATACAACTGGTATCAGTCATCCTTATCCGAGAACTATGAAAAAGCCGTCCGTTCTGACTCCTGCAATTGCAGCCTTTGCAATAGTGCTTTGTTTTCTTTTTGCTAAACCTTTATCGGCTCAAACTATTTCAACTTATGCCGGCGGCAGCATCGGCGAAGGGAAGCTTGCTTCCATGACCGATTCGGGGATCAAAGTA
>SDZZ01000396.1 GCA_004173255.1 Chitinophagaceae bacterium
AGCATATATCGCACAGCCCAGGCCAGCATGCCTACCAGGATAGTTTTCTTGAATCCGTATTTAGAAAAGAAGACAGGGATTAACAACAGGAAGAGCGCTTCCGAAACCTGGCCGATGGCCATCTTGGCGGTTGGCTTTGCCATACCGATATTACTGAGGAAAGAGTTGGCATTCTGGTAGTAGAAGGCAAGTGGAATACAGATGAGGATGGAAGCAATGAAAAAGATCAGGAAGTTGCGGTCCTTCAGCAGTTTTAATGCATCGAGGCCCAGCATTTCGTTAATGGAAACTTTTTCCCCTTTGGTTTTACGTGGTGGTGTTTTCGGCAAAGTGAAACTCAGCAGGCCGAGCACCAGTGATGCAATGCCCGATAACAGGAAAGTATTTTTCAGCATGCCGGCTGCCCGCTGTTCGGGTGCGTCCCAGAGGAAAACAAAACTGATGAGCAGGCCTACAAAGATCCAACCGATGGTTCCGAACACGCGGATGTTGGCAAACTCTTTTTCAGGATTTTTCATCTGGTTAAATGAAACAGAATTCACCAGCGCAAGCGTTGGCATAAACAGGATCATGTATATAAGAACGTAAGGATAGAAAACGGTAATGTCCGGTGCTGAATACATCTGGTACATCAGGATTGCCCCGGCAATGTGAAGTGCGCCCAGTATTTTTTCGGCGTTGATAAAACGGTCGGCAATAAGTCCGATGATAAATGGCGCGATGATTGCGCCCCATGATTGTGTTGAAAAGACCTGCCCGGTCTGTTCCCCGTTTGCATTGAGATTGGCGGACAGGAACGTGCCGAGAGTGACAAACCAGCCCCCCCAGATAAAAAATTCGAGAAACATCATCAGGGATAACTGCACCCGGGTGGTTGATTTCATAATGAGCCTTTCGTTAGTCAATTAATTTGTTTGTACAAAAGCTAAATGTACTATTTTTAAACACACATTACACTTTGGTGACGTTAATTTAATTTCTGTATTTTTATTCCGTCTGAATGACACAAAGCCAGTGGCGTAATACGGCACGATCGGTTACGCAAAAATCTTAAAACAATGACTACAATCCAGGGTCCCGGTATTTTCCTAGCTCAGTTTATGGGCGATCAGGCACCATTCAATAACCTGCGCTCCATCTGCCTGTGGGCCGAATCACTCGGTTTCAAAGCCATCCAGTTACCGACTTCCGATCCCAATTTTATTGACCTGAAACAGGCGGCTGAAAGTAAAACCTATGCCGACGAAATAAAGGGTATCGTCAACGATTGCGGGCTGGAGCTGGCCGAACTTTCCACCCACCTGCAGGGCCAGCTGGTGGCGGTGCATCCGGCTTATGATGACCTCTTTGATGCCTTTGCACCGGAGGCTTATCGTAAAAACCCGAAGGCACGGACGGAGTGGGCAGTGCAGCAGTTGAAGTATGCGGCCGATGCAAGCCGTAATTTCGGTATCACTACCCATCCCACATTCAGCGGTTCGCTGTTATGGCATACCTTCCATCCGTGGCCGCAGCGGCCGGCCGGACTGGTCGACGAAGGCTTTACTGAACTGGCAAAACGCTGGTTGCCCATCCTCAATTATTTTGATGGCCAGGGGGTGGACGTATGTTATGAAATACATCCGGGTGAAGACCTTTTTGACGGCATCACTTATGAAATGTTCCTGGAAAAAGTGAACAACCATACACGGGCAAACCTGCTGTATGATCCGTCCCATTTTGTATTGCAGCAACTGGATTATATACAGTACATCGACTTTTACCATGAGCGCATCAAGTCGTTCCACGTAAAGGATGCCGAGTTCAATGCAACCGGGCGCCAGGGAACTTTCGGTGGCTTCCAGAGCTGGCTGAACCGTGCAGGGCGGTACCGTTCTCCCGGCGACGGCCAGGTTGATTTCAAGCGGATTTTCAGCAAGCTCACCGAATATGACTTCAAAGGCTGGGCAATTATGGAATGGGAGTGCTGCCTTAAACATCCGGAGGATGGGGCAAGGGAAGGGGCAAAGTTTATCCAGGACCATATTATCCGCGTAACAGATAAAACATTTGATGATTTTGCAAAGGTGGCAACCGACGACAAATTCAATCGCCACCTGCTTGGACTTGACAGGGATTAATGCCTGTGCCGGACAGGCATGGTAGCAAATGGCAACACGAAGTAACACCCGTCCTGGTCTGAAAAAGATTCAACTTAACTACTAAATTAATTGTATGAAAAAGATAGGTCTCACCTTATTCGCACTTGCAACACTGGCAGCCTGTAACAATGATCCGAAACCAACGGACGCCAAAACAACGGACGCGCCGGCCGCCGATGCCGGTCCGGCCTCCAATCCGGATTATGAAGCGGGTCTTAAACTGGTTGCTTCCAGCGACTGCTTTACCTGCCACAAAGTGGATGATGTAATCACAGGTCCAAGTTACCGCGATGTCGCCAACAAGTATGCGTCCCAGGCGCCGGATATCATTCCGAAACTGGCAGAGAAGATCATCAAAGGTGGAAGCGGTGTGTGGGGCTCGGCTCCGATGCTGGCTCACCCTTCTATCAGCCAGGCTGATGCGGAAACGATGGTAAAATATATCCTCACACTAAAAAAATAATGATGATCAGAACATTTACGGCGGCACTGGCCCTTGCAGGCCTGGCAGCTTGCCACAGTCCGAAAGCCAGCAGCTCCGCTGACCAGGCAGGTAATTCAGCAAACAAAGCAACTATGGAAGCAGTTTCAGCAGCGGAAAAACAGGACGGTTTCGTACCGCTGTTCGATGGCAGTACTACCAAAGGCTGGCACAAATACGGCGGCGGCGAAGCTGGCAAGGCATGGAAAGTGGCCGATGGAACTTTGTTCCTGGATGCCGCCCACAAACAAGACTGGCAGGCAGCCGACGGTGGCGATATCGTTACCGATGAGGAGTATGGCAACTTTCACCTGAAATATGAATGGAAAATTGATACGGGTGGCAACAGCGGGGTTATCTTCCTGATCCACGAGGATCCGAAATACCAGTATCCATGGCTCACCGGTCCCGAGATGCAGGTGCTGGATAATGAACGGCATCCGGATGCGAAAATCCATAAACACCGCGCCGGTGACCTGTACGACCTGATTCCCTGTACCAAGGAAACGGTTAAGCCGGCACTCGAATGGAACAGTGCCGAAATCAAACTGCTCAATGGCAAACTGGACCTGTACCTGAATGGTGTTAATGTAGTGTCCACCACCATGTGGAACGACGAATGGAAGGCGTTGGTAGCAGGAAGTAAGTTCAAGGATATGAAAGATTTCAGCACCTATAAAAAGGGCCGTATCGGGCTGCAGGACCATGGTAATACCGTGTGGTTCCGGAATATCCGGATCAAGAAATTGTAAACTTTTTGGTTAGAATAGAAAAGGACCGCCAACCGGCGGTCCTTTTTGCATTAGGACATATAGTTATATGAGGACTGTTGAAGAATTTATTCCCCACTTCAACCCGGAGGTTTTCCCTTGTCGCTGGATCATTGGGGAAGATAATGCTCAGTGCCGGGCAGTATGCCGTTTAGATTAGGTTGGTCTCTAATTTGCCTGTACTTCATCGGTTTTTCATAGGATATTGGATTTTAAAGCCGGGGAGGATTTCTATCCACCCCTTTTTTTTGCCCATACCCCAACGGGCTTGTCTTACCGGTGATACTGCAGCATCCATTCGTACATATTCAGGTTATTCTCTTTGTAGGAAGGGTCTGATGCCTTCGTCCAGGCATCGTGCCCGCCGCTCGGGAAAATGGTTTTCACGGCCGTTATGCCCGGGGTTGAGCTGTTGATATACTGGATCCAGTTATTGGTGGTCAGCACACCAACGGTCGGGTCATCATTATTATGGAATGCCCAAACAGGCAGTGCAGCTTTTGCAATCTTGGCCGCATTGGATAATGAGGCAGCCTGTGCACCACAGATAGGTACAATAGCGGCAGCCTTTGCCGGGTACGCCGTTGCAAATTTCCAGGTGGCGCCGCCACCCATACTTAGTCCGGCCACATAAACCATCGTAGGGTCAACCCGGTAGTGTGCAATGGCATAATCAATCACCGCATTTACATCGGCGCCGGTTGGCCATCCTTTAAACTGGGGGGCGACCACGATAAACGAATAATTTTTTCCATTGGAGACGAAGTTGGGAGGGAAGACTTTGTTTTTAAGGAGTCTTGTTTCAAATGCATTATGTAAGCACACTATGGCGTGACAATAGAACGAGACAATGCATTGAACGAAGTTCAATATTGTAAATTCGCGTTTCGATAATTTCGGCAGGCGGCGTCACCGGTGGAGGTGTGACCGGTGTGGTGTCGGGCGGGGTGGCAGGGATGGAATCTTTTGCAGGCTGCTCAATTTTCTCAAGCAGTCCCTGATCCTTCTGGCAGGCGAACTGAAGGCTGGCCAGTGCAACCAGCGGTAAAAATGCGAGTTTGGTTAGTTTCATATATAGGATTTTATGTATTGGACGGGTACAGCCAAAAATAATGCCGTCCGCCCGCCGGTAAAAGCAAAACCTCACTAAAAGGGACTTTTAGTGAGGTTTTCAGGGAGTTTTAACAGGTTCCGGTCGGGGATCTCCGGTTTTTTTATACGTTTTCCCGCAAATTCATCCGGCCCGGCGTCTGAACCAAGTGGTTGGGTGAAAGCTGTAAGCCGTTGCCGGGGGTCAGTGAACATTCTCAGTGAAGGTGGCGCACCGGGAAGTTGGAACCTCGACTACTAAACATTTTGAGTGAAGGTGAAACACCAGGGAGCCGCGGCCTCGATTGCTACACATTTTCAGTAAACGTGACGCACTCCGCAATCTCCTTGGGAGTGTAGGCCAGGCCATACTGTTTAAGGACATCGTCCGGAACACCTTTCCACTTGTTTGGCTGGTTGCCGGCATAACCCATGTCGTTGAGTCCTATTTCCGAGGAATAAAACCCGGTTGCCGTGAGGTTTCGCATGAGGCTGAAAAACTTCACGCCCTGTTTCACATTGGGTTTTGCTTTCAGGGGATAGGCTATCTCGTCCACCACTGCGATCCTCTGCGTGTTATCGAGGTCAACAAAAGATTTTTCATACAGTTTCAGGCAGTGCATATCGAGCCAGCGGAGGCCACCCTGCATGGGTACCTGGTGTTGCGGCATGTCGCGTACGATGTAATCAATAAAGTCGGGAACCTGTGCATCCGATGCGCTGCCGCTTACCGCATCCTTGGGAATGATGATATCGGCGAGTACAGTGATGGTTGCCAATTCATGATCAGAAAAGAATTTGCCTTTGGCAAGAACTGCTTTTTCATAGGCAAGTTCTTCTGCGTAACGGTCAACGGTAAACTGCGGCTCTGTGGCTTTTACTTCGGTCTTCCCGTCGGGCGTATTGCAACCAATAGCAGCTGCGCCGGTGGCAATGGCACCGGTGGCAATGAGTTTAAGCGATTTTCTCCTGTCCATATAAATTCATTTTAAGTAGGGATGTCAGATGTTTTGTTTTTTTAACTGGTCAATGATGTATTCGCTGGTACGCATACTGAGGGCCAGGATGGTCCAGGTAATGTTCTTGTCAGCCTGCGATACAAACTGGCCACCGTCCACATTAAACAGGTTCTTGCAATCGTGTGCCTGGCTGAACTTATTCAATGCCGATTTCTTCGGATCGTTGCCCATCCGTACAGTACCTCCCTCGTGGATAATTTCACCCGGTTTGCTGAGTCCCCAGTTGGTGGACGCATCATCATCGCCACCATAGGTAATGATTGCACCCATATTGTGCATGATCTCCTTGAAAGTCTCTTTCATATGTTTGGCCTGGTTGATCTCATGCTGGGTCCATTTGACATTAAACTTCAGTACAGGGATACCATAGCGGTCAACCACATCCGGATCAATAGCGCAATAGTTGGAGGCAAGCGGGATGGCTTCACCACGACCGGCCATACCAACACTGGCCCCGTAGAAATGGCGATAGTCTTCTTTCAGTGACTCACCATATCCACCGGCCTCTTTCTGTTTTCCCTTGACCACATACTTGCCGTTTACGTTTTCAATACCCCACTGGAATCCATACGAGGGCTGGCCCATGCCGCCCCAGTATTCAATATGGTATCCGCGCGGGAAGTCAAGCTTCTTATTATCGAGCCACCACGGGGAGTACACGTGCATTCCACCGACACCGTCTTCATTGTATCGTTTACGTCCGAACAGCTGCGGCAATACACCACCCACCGCAGCACCGGTTGAATCATGCAGGTAACGGCCCACCACATCGCTGCTGTTCGCAAGCCCGTTTGGATGGCGATCCGATTTTGAATTGAGCAGCAGCCTTGCTGATTCACAGGCGCTGGCGGCCACCACCACTACTTTTCCGCTGACCTGGTATTCCTGCATGGCGGTTTTATCGATATAGGAAACTCCCGTAGCCAGGCCTTCTTTGTTGGTGAGCACTTCACGTGCCATGGCATTGGCGATGATATCGATATTGCCCGTTTTCATTGCCGGGTTGATCAATACATTCGGTGAGGAGAAGTCGGCTTTATAATAACTGCAGTTGCGTCCGCATTGACCACAGAACTGGCATACACCACGATCGTCGTTGAGTTTTTCGGTCAGGATCGATAACCTCGAAGGGATGACCCGCACACCAGCTGTTGTTGCCGCATTCTTGATCATCAGCTCGTGCAGGCGGGGGCGGGGAGGGCGCAGGAAAATTCCGTCAGGGTCATTATCGAGCCCTTCATTGGTTCCGAATACACCGATCATTTTATCCACCCGGTCATAAAAAGGTTTAACGTCCTCGTATCCGATTGGCCAGTCGTCACCCAGCCCGTCAATACTCTTGCGCTTAAAATCCTTCGGGCCAAACCGCAGCGAAATGCGACCCCAGTGGTTGGTACGGCCACCCAGCATACGTGCCCGGAACCAGTCAAACTCGGTGCCCTGCTCTTTGGTATACGGTTCGCCGGTAAGATCCCACCCACCATAACACGCATCAAAATCACCGAACGGACGCAGTCTCGAACTGGCACCGCGGCGGGGCGAGTCCCACGGCTTGCGGAACTGGGTCACATTTTTTACGGGATCATACATTTCTCCGGCTTCAATGATACAGACCTTCAGTCCGGCATTTGCCAGGATATAGGCCGACATCCCGCCACCAGCGCCGGATCCAACAATTACCACATCATACGACTTCGACTGTTTCCTGATATTGACATCTCCCATGGGTGTTGCAGTTTACAATTTGCAGACAATTTACACGAAAGCGGTTATTTGAAAGAATAAAAAAACGATTTAGCCAGCGACTGTAAACGGCCCGTTGCCCGATCCGTGATGATGATGGCTTAAAACATGGTGAGGGGAGTGCAACAGCGCCCTTTTTCCACCATGCTTAAGAACATGTGCCAGGCGTTTCCTGATTTATTTGATTATCAGCATTATTTATATTAGCTTCGCAGTTCTGTATGTTAGTGCTCTTCTAGTTTTTGTTG
>SDZZ01000397.1 GCA_004173255.1 Chitinophagaceae bacterium
GGCGAAGGTCGAGATGGCGAGCAGCCCCAGCGTCATGGACGCGGCGGCGAACAGGCGGCGAGTGGTCATTGGTGCGGCTCTCCCCAGGCGCAGGTCCGATCCGTCGCCGGACTTTGGTTGAGCCTAGACCCTGCCGGAAGAACGGGTTTTTCAGGCCTGCAACACAACGACGCCATCGGCATCGTATGATGGACGAAATCAGCTTTGGAGAAAACTTATGACCGCGCGCCTGCTTACCGCCGCCCTTGTCGCCAGCGCGCTGTCCGCCACGGCCGCCCTCGCCGTCGAAGCGCCCAGGCCAGAGGGCCGCGCGGCGGGCGCCGCCAAGGCCTGGGCTCCGGTACGCAATGCCCAGAGCCATGGTGATCTGACCGGCACCTGGACCAACTCCACACTGACAAAGCTGGAGCGCGATCCCAAGTACGGGACCCAGTTGATCATGCCTCTGTCCGACGCCCGCAAGGAGGAGGTCGACACCAATCTCAGCAAAGCAGAAGCATCGGAAAAAATTGAGGAGTTACAGGAAAAAACGGGACGGGGAAAATAAGTCACCGGGCATTGCAGGGATTTCTGGTTCAGGCAAGCGGGCCCTGCCTGAACCCGGGCATCCGGCGGGGATGTTACTGCTTTAATTTGCCTGGCGAAGGAGTTTGCAAGAGGCTTTATTATTTGTTAGTTTTAGCCCCGATCCCATGAATGTCGGACCACTACACCTCCCGGCATCGTGATGGCATTTTAAATGAGGACAATTGTCGCGATTTTTTTTTGCGTGTTTTTTTTGCGTGCTGCCGGCCAGAGCAGCACCGCATCATATGCCACAATTGATAAAAGGGTTAAAACTATTCATGCTGCTACGGTCGGGGCGCTGGTGGGAAAATTAACGGTGCCCTATAAAACAGATCGGGAAAAAGTGCGTTCTATATTCCGGTGGATCACGGAGAACATTGCTTACGATGTTGTCGGTTATCACAACCCAAAAGGAGCCTACGAAGGTCTATGGGAGAAGGCGCTCGCAATGAATGTCGCGGAGGTTAATCTTATTTACAATTGGATGATTGTCCAGAAAGTGCTGGATGAAAAAGTCGCTATCTGCGATGGGTATTCGCGGCTGTTTAAAACCCTGTGTGACTCGGCTCAAATCAGGTGTGAAATTGTCCTTGGTTCTACCCGTTCATACTCCGACAGGATTGGCTTACCGGCCAATGGCAGACATGCATGGAATGCCGTTTATTTAGATAACTCGTGGAAGTTGGTTGATGCCACATGGGCCAGTGGTTTCTGCGATTCTTCGGTTACCCGCTTTACCAGGAACTTCGACCCATTTTATTTTTTTACCGATCCAATTCAGTTGTTCAACAATCACTATCCCGATGAACAGCGATGGTCGCTCCTCCGAATGACCCCATCGTTACAACAGTTTTATGATTTCCCATATTATTACAAGTCGTTTTATGATTTCAGGGTTCTCTCTCTTCAGCCAACGTCTGGGGTAATTGAAGTATCTAAAAAGGATATGCTGATACGGTTTGAATTGGGAATCGCCGATAAGGTGACCGGTTTTTATATGGCCGAGTATCCCTACATCCCTGACGGGGCGGATAGTACGGCTGTTATCCGGGAGACTGAAGAACCTGGAGACTCTCAGCTACCGGCATACACAGTGACTGACGGAAAACTGGTTTGCGTTTATAAAGTGAAATCACAAAAATCAGAACAGGTGCGGGTGATCCTGAATAACAAACTCATTTTGCATTACGGAATAAAATTCCGTTAGCTATATTTCATACCTTCCATAACGCAATCAATAAAATCCCGGGCGGTAAAATTGTGCGGTTACCCCGGGGGAATAAAGCTGATTGGCCCATTGATTTATTTTCCAAACCACTTTCTATGCGTTACCTGTTTTGTTTGTTTTGCCTCCTGGCTTTGAACACTGTTTTTTCGCAGCCCCATATTACCGGCAAAGTCACCATCAGCCAGTCAACCGGCCTCATTGCCTGCGACCTCACCCTTTCCAACCTGCCTTCCCTTGCCAATTACCGGATCCTGCTCAACCACGGCATGAACATCCAGTATTTCACAGGCGATAGTTCGAAGCAGGTTTATTATGATGGATGGTACGGGGGAAAAATGAAGGGTGAATCACTGGAATATGTGCTGATGAAAAATGATAATGACACGATGCGGCCATTGCCCCCGTCGTTCCGGGTGAAATACCGCGGTGCATTCCCGGTGTATAATGATACGGTCAACCTGTTCGATTTTAAAGGCCTGGTTGCGTTCAACGGAAAAACACTACGGGCTACGGAACAGACCAAGTGGTATCCGGTGATTTATGATGTGGCAAATGATCGCCTGATTGATAATTATACGTATGACATTGTAATAGATGCGGCAGACAGCCGCACCGTATACCTGAATGGCGCAGCACCGTCGCAGGTCAAAAACAGCCGTTTTGTATCAGTAGTTCCACGTGGGTTGTTCCTGTTTGCCGGGGACTACGATTTTATGAAATCGGGCAACAATTATATCCTGAACGCTTCTATTGACGCGGGTTCGGCCCGGCAGATCTTTTCGGAGCTGGACCGCATCAAATCATTCCATGCAAAAAATCTTGGAATCACCTATAACGAAGGTGTTTACATCATTTCACATAAGGCTGTAAAAAAATTCAATCCCGGCGGTTCCTGGGGGTTCACGGTGTTCCCATCGTTTGCCTACGCAAACCTCGACTTTACAACACTCGTGGGATCCAATGGGAAATTTGGGAACGATAACCTCGCCTTCTTTGCGCATGAACTCTCCCACTACTATTTCGGCGACCGGATGATTTCCGGACCGCTGGCCTGGTTCTGGCTGGAGTCAACCACGGAATATCTTTCACTCAAGGCCGCCGAAGCCATGGCTGATACCGGTTATTATAAAAAAATAGTAAACCGGTATACGGCGTTTACAAAAACGCAGAAGTATAAACCACTGAATGAGGTGACCGCCGGTGATATCGACGAAAATTACCGGTATGTTTATGGTCCGCTTATCTGGATCGCTTTTGAAAAAACATTTGGGATCAAAAAAACTTATGCGGTGCTGGCCGGCCTCATCCACCAGGCAGAAACACAAACCCTCACCTTGCAGCTGCTGAAAAAGGTCTCCGTCGCTGCCGGTATCGGCGAGAGCGGGTTTGATAAGTTTTACGGGGATTACCTGCAGGGAGACGCCGCATTGAGTCATGTAGTAGACAAGGCAGGCGGGTGATGATAATTAGTTATCCGATATATTCTTTTTTAATTCCAAGTTTCTGCATTTTCGATTTCAATGTAGTCGGTGGAATGTTGAGGATTTCTGCTGCGGCACCGGATCCCCAGATCCGGCCATTGCATTTTTTTAAAACGGCGATAATGTAATCCCGTTCATTTTCATGGATGGTTTTCATTTGTTTCAGCGGCGTGCCGGCGTCGTCTGCGGGGCGCATCGGTACCGGCAGCATCACTGTTTCTATCATGCCGCCCCTGGCCATCAGCACACTTCGTTCAATGAGATGTTCCAGTTCGCGGATGTTACCGGGCCAGTGGTAATTCATCATTTTACCCAGCACGTCTTCCGCAATACCTGACAGCTTGCGGCCGGCTTTATGATTGTAAACATCCATAAAATAATAGGCAAGTGCGGGGATATCATCTGCCCGGTCACGTAGTGCCGGCAGTGTGATCGGAAAAACATTCAGCCGGTAGTAAAGGTCCAGCCGGAACCTTCCCTCGGCCACTTCCTTTTCAAGGTTCTTATTGGTGGCGGCGATGACCCTGACATCGATTTTTATCGTTCCTTTCCCGCCAATCCTTTCAATTTCCCTTTCCTGCAAAACACGAAGCAACTTAACCTGCAGTTCAAGGGGCATTTCGCCCACCTCATCCAGGAAAATGGTGCCCCCGTTTGCTTTTTCGAATTTGCCAATCCGTTTGTCGGTAGCGCCGGTGAATGCACCTCGTTCATGGCCGAACAATTCCGATTCGACCAGGTTGGCGGGCAATGTTGCGCAATTGACTTTAACGAGCGGCTGGTCGCGCCGCGGTGACAGGCGGTGGATTGTCTCCGCAATTTTTTCCTTCCCCGTACCACTTTCCCCAAGCAGCAGTACCGATGTGGGCGCAGCAGCAACCTGGGTCACCATGTCGAATACATTCAGCAGCAGGTGGCTCTTACCAATGATGCCATCGAATCCTGTTACCGCGGCGCGACCAGCCGCTCGTTAAAGTCAATTGCGCAACATTGCCC
>SDZZ01000042.1 GCA_004173255.1 Chitinophagaceae bacterium
GTAAAGACCCTTGTTTTTACATTGAAGCGGCTCTCGAGAAATTCATAGGCCGTATAAATTTTCAACCGGCTGAATACCGGGACAAATGTGATGCAGATAACCACGGCAGCAACGGGCAGTCCGAAATAATACTGGATAAAACGCATACCATCGGTGTATGCCTGGCCCGGCATGGCCAGGAAGGTGACCGCACTGGCCTGCGTACCCATAATGCTGAGCAGTATCAGCCACCAGGGCATACTGCGATTGGACAAAAAATATCCATCGAGGTTCCTCGAAGAACGGCTTTTGTAAACTCCGTACAGCACAACCGTGGCAAGCGTTACAACAAGTATGATCCAGTCAGTTACATTCATGCGAAATATTGGGTAACCAGGTAAAACAGGAAAATCAGCAGCACGAGTACAGCAAGCACCAGTGCATACCAGCCTTTCCAGGACCTGAACAGGGGAACTTTTTCTTTTTCGTTATTTTTCAATCGCGTTTTTTAACTGTGATCCATCCCAGGAAAACGATCATGGAACCCACAACCAGTCCAAGCAGCAACCCAAGCCGCACCCGCCTGATCAGCATGCCCAGTGCCAGCCCGATAATAATGGCTATAATGAATGCCATCTCCCCTCTCCTGATACCTTTCGGTTTATCACTCATACACTTGCTTTACATGGACCGGTCAGATCGGTTTCTTTTTATTTAATGCAATCAGGTTTGCCAGCAGCCGGTATGCACCGGGAACACCGGCAGGCAGCTCCCGGAAAAACACCAGGCCGGTATAAGTGAAATAACCTGCCCCGTATTTTGCAATAATGAGGCTGCCTGCATCTGCTGCTTCACCCGGATCGTGCATCGACAAAATCGTCTCGTACGATTTATCGTAACCGGATGCATGGTAAATACTTCTTTCCTGGATCCATCCTTCAAAATCCTTTTGCGTTATCTTATTGGGAAAATTCAGGACCGGGTGGGCAGGCTGCAATATCTCCACTGCTGCGTTTTCGTCGGTTACCCGTACACGACCCACATCAAAATTATAAGGGCCGATCTTGGTTTTAACAGGACCTGCATTGCTGTTCGTATTGTATTGCACAATGAGGTTACCCCCGTCCTTCACATACTTCATCAGCTTCTGGTATTGCGTGGGCATCCATTCGTTGGTATTATATGCGCGTACCCCGGTAATAATGGCATCGAACTGTGACAGGTTCATTTTAGCCACATCTTTTTCATACAGGATGGTTACATCATAACCCATCTGGTCCAGCGCTTCGGGAACCTTATCACCGGCACCGGTAATATAGCCGATCTTTTTGTTGTAGGTTTTGAGGTCAATGTTCAGTACGGTTGCATAGTCGGTAAAGAAGTAACGGATTGGCGGAATGTGATCATAGGTGATGGCGCGGATGGCTCTGGAGGAATGGATGGTATCCCTGCCGTTGCGGTAACTCGCCATCGAAAAAAACTTTTCCGTTTCACCACCTTTGTAAGCCGGTGTTGAAAGGGGGAAGGGGAACGACACGGCTATGTTGCGGTCGGGCCGGCTGCTGTCTGTTGCCACAAAATATTCATTGCCTCCCCGCAGCTCTACCTTCAGCGGATCCGTGATCTTTTTATTGGCGTTCAGCTGTACGAATAATTCCTTATCCTGTTTCAACTCTTTCCGGAAAACAAGCATGGTAGGCGATGTGGTAACCGTGGTGGATGGGATCACCACGAACGGCTGGTACAATTCTCCTTTCACCGGATCCGTGTGTTTATAACGAACCGGTTTGGTAAATGTGAATGATGCGCCTTCAATTTGGAGGGTGATCTCTGCCTGGTAGGCGATATCCACATCCGGCTGGCCGATTTTCAGCTGGTCATATACTGCAAAGTACCCTGGCTGCATTTTATTTTCGAGCCAGTATGGCTGGCTGAGTGGTTTATCCGCCCCTACCATAATGGTTTTATTAAGACTGATGTTTTTATTGGCGCCCAGTTGCTGCGCCCAGCTGGTATCGAAGCGGTCGAGCCGGATTTTTTCAAGGCTGATATTGATGCCTGCACGGTTGTTCAATGCAAAATTGACGACAACGGGATCGGTTTGTACTGCGAAGGCCGACTGGGTAGTAACATCGAGGAAGATGCCGCTGCACTCCTCAATCAATCCTTTGACTTCTTTCAGTTTCTGGGTTTTCCAGTAGCCGTCGGGCAGTGCGTTGAGCAGGTGATACAGGTCGATGAGACCCGGCGCCAGTTTCTCCGGATGCAGCAGATCGAACGAACCGATCAGTTTAGTGATTGCTGTTTCTATTACGGCTCCGCCACTGATACGGCTCCAGCTGGTAACAATGCCATCCATCAGGTCTTTCGATGGAGCATCACCGCCGGTTGTCCGGAATGCTTCAAATGATTCACCGCGGCTGGATGGCACGCCAAAGCCCTGGCTCTTGTGCTGGCTGCGGCTTTCAGCGGCTATTTCCCCATAACTTTTCCCCAGCAGCGGGTTATATCCACCTACATCGACCATAATCTGCCCCGGCACATCGGGTACTGATCCGCCGAAATTAAATGCGTTCCACAGTACCCGCTTAGCCTGCCATGGCTTTACATATTTCAGTTGTGACGGGAACCGGTTGGGGTCTGCTGCAGCAGTGAATGCCTCATTGGCCAGGATGGCGGAAGCTGTATGATGGCCGTGTCCGCCTTCGCCGGTGGTCGGGAAACGGGTGATGATCACATCCGGCTGGAATTTCCGGATCATCCATACCACATCTGCCAGGATGGAATCCTTTGGCCATTTGGTAAATGTTTCTTCCGGGTTTTTAGAGAACCCAAAATCGTATGCGCGGGAGAAGAATTGTTCACCGTCATCTACCCGGCGGGCAGCCAGTAGCTCCTGCGTGCGGATGAGGCCGAGTTCAATGCCCTGCTCGTTGCCAATGAGGTTTTGTCCGCCATCGCCCCTGGTCAGGGAAAGATAGGCGGTACGATAAAGACGTTCTTTCGACATCCAGGTGATCAGCCTTGTATTTTCATCATCCGGATGTGCCGCAACATATAATACGGAACCGAGGACGTTAAGTTTTCGCAGTGAAAGATACATTTCAGAGGAAGTTGGTCGTGCCGGAGCCTGGGAAAAAACGGGAATGGTCAGAAGGCTGGTGAAAAACACGGTCAGGAATGTCTTCATCTCGGTTATTTATTGGGCGAATATAAAGTATACTGGTAAAGAAGGGCGGTCATCACGGTATTTTAACCCTTTTAATTAACTTCCCGCAAAGTTCCGATGTGATGAAAAGAAACCTGTTAATTGTCCTGCTGATTGCCTCCCTGTTCTCCTGTAAATCCACTTCCAAGACTGAAGCACTTCCATTCAGCGCCTATAACTACACTACCACTAAAAAGGTGGTGGCCGGGCGCGGGGCGGTGGTTTCCGCGCATGTGCTGGCCAGTAAAAGCGGCACTGCTATCCTGAAAGCCGGTGGTAACGCATTTGATGCTGCGGTGGCGACGCAGCTTTCGCTGGCTGTGGTGTTTCCGGTTGCAGGTAATATCGGAGGGGGCGGGTTTCTGGTAGGTACGAAGGCTGATGGGCAGACTATTGCCATTGATTACCGCGAAATGGCTCCAGCCGCGGCTTCCCGGGATATGTATATTGATTCAAGTGGAGCAGCGCGGACCGACCGCAGCCAGAATACGCACCTGTCGAGCGGCGTGCCCGGCGCGGTTGCAGGTATCCTTGCTTCTGCGAGATACGGCAGGCTGGAGTTCAGCAAACTGATAGCACCGGCCATTGAGCTGGCTGCAAATGGTTTTGTGATCTCGGCCGAAGAAGCCAACTCACTCAACGGCCTGCAGGGCGACCTCAAAAAATACAATTCAGTCACCCCCGTGTTTGTAAAAGAAGCTGGCTGGAAAGCTGGTGATACACTGGTACAAACCGACCTGGCACATACCCTCGAGCGCATCCGGGATAAGGGATTAGCGGGATTTTATGAAGGAGAAACGGCCGCGCTGGTTGAAGCAGAGATGAAACGCGGCAACGGCATCATCACGAAGGCTGACCTGAAAAACTATGTTGCCAAAACCAGGGATGCGCATGTGTTCAGCTACAAAGGCTATAAGGTGGTGGGCATGCCGATGCCGAGCAGTGGTGGTATACTGGTAAACCAGATGATGAAAATGATTGAGCCTTATCCGATCGCTTCGATGGGTTTCCAGACAGCAGCCTCTGTACAGTTAATGACCGAGGCAGAACGCAGGGCCTATGCAGACCGGGCTGAATACATGGGCGACCCCGATTTTTATAAAGTACCGATGGCCAAACTGGGTGACAGTGTGTACCTGGTTAATCGCATGAAAGACTACCAGCCCGGTGTTGCCGGTAAAAGTTCCACCGTGAAAGCCGGACTGCCAAATGAAAGCACAGAAACCACGCACTTCAGCGTGATAGACAATGAGGGCAATGCTGTTTCAGTAACCACCACGTTGAACGGTGGATATGGAAACCGCATTGTGGTCGGCGGTGCCGGATTTTTCCTGAACAATGAGATGGATGACTTCAGTATCAAGGCCGGTGTGCCCAATATGTTCGGGGCCGTTGGAGGGGATGCCAATTCGATCCTGCCTGGTAAACGCATGCTGAGTTCGATGACACCAACTATTGTATTGCGCGATGATAAACCCTTTCTCGTGCTTGGAACACCAGGCGGTACTACTATACCGACATCTGTGTTCCAAAGCCTCGTCAATATCATTGAATTCAACATGAGCACGGAGGATGCCCTGTACAAGGCAAAGTTCCACCATCAGTGGTTGCCCGACGAGGTATACATTGAACCCTCTTTCTCAAAAACTGCGGCCGACAGCCTCCGTGCCATGGGCTATAAACTGGTTACCATTTCCGGTATTGGCCGGACGGAAATTATACGGGTACTGCCCGACGGCAAGTTTGAAGCAGTGGCCGATAACCGGGGCGAGGACGCGGCGGAGGGTTGGTAAAGGGTTATCGCTATTTTGGCCTGACCCTGCAACCCAGTAACAATGAGGGATTTAAATGCTTAATAGGATTATTACTACAGTAAAAACCTGTGCTGGTGCTTGCTTTGACGGGCTTTTTTTTCCATCTTGTGCGTCGAACCACTCGTTAAAATCCCCCTGCCCTCTGTTAAACCTGAGCAAACTTAAAGCCTGACGGTTTTAGCATTATTCATCCGGCGAATGCTGGTTCGCCCCATCGTACACCATGAAACAAATTTTACTTATCACAGCCGTGATCTTTATCGCTGTATCTGCCGGTGCGCAGAACAGGGTCCTCCTTTTTGGCGGGCCGCAACTGAGTTCTGCTTTTTACAGTGCAGACGGAAAGGAGCAGCAGGTAAGCTCCAGACCCGGTTTCCACCTGGGCACAACCCTGAAAGTACCATTCGAAAACCACCTGTATTTTGCGCCTTCCCTGTTTTACAGTATGAAAGGATATAAGGTGCGGCTGACGGAACCATCCACCCCACCCGATTCGCTGGCAACCTCCAATGAAACAAGGATCCATACCCTGGAGATTGCTCCATTGCTCCAGATTGATTTCAGCATGAAACCCGATCACTTCTTTGTCAGGTTTGGTCCATCCATCGATGTGCAGTTAGCCGGTCGCGAAACATTTACCCTGCAGGATAAGACAACCATCAGCCGAAAAATGAAATACAGCTTCAAGGATTACGGTTATGTTGGTGCAAATGTTATGGCCACCTTCGGTTATGAAACCGCCTGCGGATATCATTTTGGTGTCACCTACAGTCATGGCCTCGGCAGCATCAACAACGTTGACTACGGCGCAAGGATCCTGCACCAGGTAGTGAGTGTCAGTTTCGGGAAGTATCTGAAACGGTAATTATCTTTGTGCCATGGCAGAAGATTTATCCATCGCAACAGGAACCAAGACAGACCAGTACCAGTCACTCCTTCCGCAGATCCGCGCACTGATCGACGGTGAACCCGACCTGGTCGCTAATCTGGCCAATACCGTAGCAGCCCTGAAAGAACAGTTCGGCTGGCTCTGGGTTGGTTTTTACCTGGTAAAAAAAGATGAACTGGTCCTGGGCCCATTCCAGGGACCTGTTGCCTGCACGCGGATCCGGAAAGGACGCGGTGTTTGCGGCAGCAGCTGGGCAGAAGCACGTACACTCATTGTGCCCGATGTTGAATTGTTTCCCGGTCATATTGCCTGCAGCAGCCTGTCCCGTTCAGAACTAGTGGTACCGGTGATCCGCAACGGCGAAGTCATCGGTGTACTGGATGTCGATAGTGAAGCGGTTGGATTGTTCGATGAAACAGACCAGCAGTTTCTGGAAGAGATCGTGAATGCGATCGACTTTTCAGTCGTATCATAGCTACACACACTGCCTGTGGCCCGGTGTTTTCCAGCCCGATCTTTGCAGCTTTTGCCCAAACAGAACCATGAAGACAATCAGGATCCGTGTTACCGGTAAAGTGCAGGGCGTATTTTACCGTAAATCAGCGAAGGACAAAGCCATTGAGCTGGGTGTAAAAGGCTGGGTCCGCAATGAACAGGATGGTTCGGTGATGATGGAAGTAAGCGGTGAACCGGGCGCATTGACGAGCCTGGTTGAATGGTGCGCTGACGGCCCCCCACGTGCAGTGGTGACCGATGTAAAAGTGGAAGACATCCCTTTCCACGATTTTCCCCATTTCATCAGCGAGAGATGAACAAGTGTGGCCAGCGCGCCATCAGAACGCCCGTTGTTTTTCCCGTTACTTCACATAGCCAGGCTTTCTCAGGTTCAGGAACATGTCCTTTGTCATGGCTTCCAGGTTAAATTCTTCTTTCCATCCCCAGTCGTTCCGTGCAACGCTGTCATCAATGCTTTGCGGCCAGCTATCGGCAATTGCCTGGCGGTAATCAGGCTGGTAGGTCATTTTAAAATCAGGGAGGATCTTCTTTATTTCACCGGCAATTTCCTTTGGTGAAAAGCTCATGCCCGAAAGGTTATAGGAAGTACGGATGCGGATCTTTTCCTGCGGGGCTTCCATCAGTTCGATGGTTGCGCGGATGGCATCGGGCATGTACATCATGGGCAGGTAGGTATCTTCCCTGAGGAAACATTCGTAGGCGTTTTCTTCCAGCGCATCATGGAAAATTTCCACTGCATAGTCGGTGGTACCCCCACCCGGGGCAGACTTATAGGAAATCAATCCCGGATAACGCAGGCTGCGCACATCCAGTCCATACCGATGGTTGTAATAATTGCACCAGAATTCACCGGCATATTTGCTGATGCCGTAAACGGTGGTTGGTTCTATGACCGTCTGCTGCGGACAATTTTTTTTGGGGCTGGTTGGACCAAAAACTGCAATGCTCGATGGCCAGTAAACCTTGGTCAGGTTTTCTTCCCGTGCAATATCCAGCACATTCAGCAGGCTTTGCATATTCAGGCTCCACGCCAGGTTGGGATTTTTTTCACCGGTGGCAGATAGGATGGCTGCCAGGAGATAGATCTGGGTGATGTTCTGGCGGATCACCTGTACGTGCAGCATTTCTTTGTTGGTTACGTCCATGCTAACATAAGGCCCGGTACCTTTCAGCAATTCATTTTCTTCGCGCAGGTCCGATGCCACCACGTTTGCATTGCCATACAGTTTGCGCAGTGCAAGCGTAAGTTCCACACCGATTTGTCCGCTGGCACCGATCACCAGGATCTTTTCCTTATGCATATTCAGAATTTGCGCAAAGATGGAGAGCCCGGCACCAAATTCCAAATAATCGCTTTCCACAAATATTTACCTTTGCCACATGGAAAAATTCTTAACAGACCTGTTTAAAGGTCAGTCGTACGATGCAGACAATTTTTTTTTGATAGCCGGGCCATGTGTGGTTGAAAGTGAAGAGCTGGTGATGGAAGTAGCCGAAAAAGTGTCTGTCATGTGCCGTAACCTCGGCATTCCATATGTGTTCAAAGCTTCGTACCGCAAGGCCAACCGGACCAGCGGTAATTCATTTACGGGCATCGGTGATGAGGCGGCGTTAAAGCTGGTGAAAAAAGTATCGGATACTTTCCATCTGCCCACTACGTCCGATGTACATGCCCATGATGAAACGGCCATGGCTGCAAAATATATCGACATCCTGCAGATCCCGGCATTCCTGTGCAGGCAGACAGACCTGCTGATGGCGGCCGGGGAAACCGGCAAGATCGTTAATGTTAAGAAGGGACAGTTCCTGAGCGGACCCGCCATGAAATTTGCCGTAGACAAAATCAAACATACAGGTAACAATACCATTATGCTGACCGAACGCGGAACAACCTTTGGCTATCAGGACCTGGTGGTCGATTACCGGAACATCCCGTGGATGCAGGAACATGAGGTGCCGGTGATCATGGATGTTACCCACTCGCTGCAGCAGCCCAACCAGACTTCCGGTGTTACCGGTGGTAATCCCCAACTGATTGGTACCATTGCCAAAGCAGCAGTGGCAACCGGTGCCAACGGTTTGTTTATAGAAACGCACCCCAATCCTGCTGTGGCGAAAAGTGATGGCGCCACCATGCTTAAACTGGAGTACCTGGAACCATTACTTAACCAGCTGGTCAAAATCCGGAAAGCGCTTAAGGACTGATTTTATCGCGCTGATGCATCACTTAAAAAACTTTCAGACACAACAAAGCCCACTCGCGTGGGCTTGTTGTGTATTTATCCGTTTTTTACAACGAAAGAGTTATCGAAGGTCAACCACTTCAACGCCAGGATAATTTGCTTTCACAAAAGTGAATTGCGAATCGGCAAGGGCTGCGTTGGTCTTCATATTTGATACGGTATAGGAATAGCGGTTGCCACCATTCTCCAGTACTTTGGTACTGCTGATGGTCTGTGCCGCCTTATCCACATAGATATATACTTTATGGAAAGCCTTGGTCTTGTCGACCGGTGTCATTTCGATTTCCTGGATCGTCTTTGCACCCGTTTTCTTTTCACCGTTCAGCACGGAATAGAAATCCTTATCGTAGAAATTGGTAAATAATTTCTGCGGCGTGATCATACCGCCCGATGCATCGAGGTTGCTGATGGTTACTTCGTTTGAACTTTTATCATAGTTCCATACAGTCTTACCGTCGCTGAAAATTTCCTGTCCGCCAAAGCTGATCCTGTATTTGGAACCTTTCATGGAAAGAGTCCCTTTTTTTGTAGAGAGGACCTTGCCGGATGCATTTTCAACCGCGTAAGTGAACCCGGCCTGCACGGTACTGAAGGTTTTGAATTTTGCGCTTACAGCGTCGAGGATCTTCTTTGCATTGGGGTCGGTTTTGGTGGCGCCGCCCTGTGCAAAAGGAGCCGTAGCTGCGAAAAGGAAAGAGAGTGCGATAAAGATTTTTTTCATGGAGATCTTTTTTCTATGCTGTGTTTGAGTTTACTTTTTTTGTTTCCTTCGGGATGACACTTATTGCCAATCAGGTTATTATCGGCCTTCCACTTTCCTGCGGGAAACAAATCCTGCCAGTTCAGGGAGTACAGGTTTCCCAGTTTCCTTTGCCGGCATTTTCGAATCCAAGACAGTCAACAAGCGTACCGGGTTGCAAGGACCATCGCGATCTTAACAATTTATCCCAGCAGGTCAAGGTGCTGCTGCAGTTCCATGTCGGTTTTTATTAATACATCCCGTGCCTTACTCCCCTGGTTGGGCCCTACAATCCCGGCTGCTTCCAGCTGGTCCATCAGGCGCCCTGCCCTGTTATAACCGAGTTTCATACGCCGTTGTAAAAGCGAGGTGGAGCCTACCTGGTTCTGCACAATCAGCCTCGCTGCATCGGTAAACATGGAGTCCCTTTCGCCCAGGTCAATCTCCTTGCCCTCCAGTTCCTTTTCGTCCACATATTCGGGTAACAGGAATGCATCGGGATACCCCCGCTGCCGGGAAATAAATTCCACGATCTCCTCCACCTCCGGTGTATCCACAAACGCGCACTGCAACCGGGTTACTTCCCCGTTATGGGAAATCAGCATATCCCCTTTCCCTATCAGCTGCTCGGCACCACCCGTATCGAGAATGGTACGGGAGTCAATTTTCGAAGATACCTTGAAGCCAATACGTGCCGGGAAGTTTGCCTTGATGGTTCCGGTGATGATATTCACCGAAGGCCGCTGCGTGGCAATGATCAGGTGTATGCCGATGGCCCTTGCCAGCTGGGCCAGACGGGCGATAGGCATTTCCACTTCCTTACCTGCGGTCATGATCAGGTCGGCAAACTCATCAATCACCAGTACAATGAATGGAAGGTACTGGTGGCCCTTCTGCGGGTTGAGCCGGCGTTTAATAAACTTCTCGTTGTACTCCTTGATATTTCTCGCACCGGCCTCCTTCAGCAGGTCGTACCGGTTATCCATTTCAATACACAGCGCATTTAACGTATGTACCACCTTTTTGGTATCTGTGATGATCGCTTCTTCCTCACCGGGAAGTTTGGCAAGGAAGTGTTTTTCAATGTGACGGTAAACACTCAGCTCCACTTTCTTCGGGTCGATGAGCACGAACTTCATCTGCGAAGGGTGCTTTTTATAAAGCAGTGAAACCAGGATGGCGTTTAATCCGACCGACTTACCCTGCCCGGTTGCACCCGCCATCAGCAGGTGGGGCATACTGGCAAGGTCAACGATATAATTATCGTTATCGATTTTTTTACCTATGGCAATGGGAAGGCTGAAGTTATTGTGCTGGAATTTATCCGACTCCAGCAAGGTCTTCATGCTGACCACTGTCTTTTTCACATTAGGTACTTCAATACCGATGGTCCCTTTACCGGGGATCGGTGCAATGATGCGGATCCCCAATGCGGCAAGGCTCAATGCAATATCATCTTCCAGGTTTTTGATCCTCGAAATGCGGACACCTGCAGCAGGTACGATCTCGTACAGCGTTACGGTTGGACCAACAGTAGCCATGATCTTCTGGATATCGATCGAGTAGTTCCGCAGCGTATTGATGATCTGGTTTTTGTTGTTTTCGAGTTCGGCCGGGTCCTGAACAATTTTCTCACTGCCATGCGTCTCGAGCAGGTCGACAGTCGGGTATTTGTAATCCCTCAGGTCCAGCGTAGGTTCATACGGATCCAGTTTGGAGATATCTTTTACCCCTTCTTCCGTTTCTTCGTCAGCCGGTTCATCAGGAACGGTTTTGATTTCCAGCTGCAGCCCGTCCAACGGTGGGTTATAGGAGGACTCTACCGGAAGCACCACTGGTTCAGGTACCGGTTGGTCCCTGGTGTGGAGCAGGTCCTGCACCATTTCTTTCTCAAAAGAGGCAGCTTCGAAATCGGGTTCAGTTGCCGGCTTATCACTTTCCAGCACCTGCAAGGGATATTCCCGTTGCGGCTCTGTCCGTTCAATGATTTCGAGCGGATATCCCTTCTGGGGTTCTTCCGTTTCAGGAATGATCATTTTACCCGCATCGCCTTTGAGTTTATTTTTCTTTGGCTCCTTACTGACCGCTTCGTCGACTATCAGCACCGGTTCGTCCGCAGGAATTGGTTCCGGGTCTGCGTCAGGTACCGGCACTACCTGTTTCTTCTGCGGCAGGTTAAAGGCTGGGTTGAACTGCCAGATCACATACGCAAATGCCACCACCAGCAGCAGGACAGCTGTTCCGAATGTACCCATGATACCGGTTAACCAGCGGCTGATCATGTTACCGACGCCGCCGCCAAACCTGAATTCAAAATTCTGGAAAATGAATGACAGCGATACGGACAGCACCAGCAGCCCGACTGTTACATACTTCAGGTTCCTCCAGATAGAAAAAACTTTCCGGTTAAAAAGCAGGTTGGTACCTACTACAATGAAAAAGGTACAAATGAGCAGTGAAGCAATCCCGAACCCGTTATAGATGAACAGGTGCGACATGTATGCACCGAGCCGGCCAAGCAGGTTGCTGACCTGTTTTTCCGTATCGAAGAGGATAGACGCGCCTTTGTTGAAGACCATGTTCTGGTCTTCTTTCCAGGTAAAAAAATAAGAAATGAATGCAATAAAAAGGAACACCGCTATCAGCAGGAACACTGCGCCGGTGATCTTCCAGGTCCGTTCATCACGGGCCAGTTTTTTCCAGTCGATCGGGACTTCCTTCTCCTGTTTCCACTTTTTCGCGTCTTCTTTCGAAGCCGTTTTTTTCACCGTCTTCTCAGGAGCTTTTTTCAACTTATTGGCCATGCGGGCAAAGATAAACATAGTTTCCGCTTCCGTGAAGGCCCGCCCCGGGGGGCTGAAAGAAATAAAATTTACCGCAAAGTGGTAGGCCGGCGGAAGCCGGGGGAACGCTTCAAGTATTACATTTGATGATTGTACACCAAACATCACTGCATGCTCAGGCAATTACTGCTGTCCCTGCTGGCCATACTGGGACTTTCGGAAATGACCTCTGCCCAGGACAGCAGCCGTCCGGCCTGTATTGATGTAAGCCGGATCACCCTGTCGACCACATTGCTGAATCGCTACGAGAGCAGTTTTATCCCCGGCAGTTACCGCACCAACCCACCCGGCAGCCTGCCAGAACACTATGCTTCGCTCCGGTTCATCCGTGGCAGCCTGTACAGCAAACAGGTGAACGAACAGGTGCCGAGGGACCAGGTGTCCAACACACAGGTGCTCCGGTTCAGTGTGTGCAACACTGCCGATACAGCCATCTCGGTCTGGTTTTTCCCTGGCCTTTATTTCTATCATCTTTACATGTACGAGCTGGACGGCGGGCAGTTAAGGTTATTACCGAGTGTAATGCCCAGCGAATCCGGCGAAATCTGCTACCGCCGGATCAATGTGGCTGCACACGACAGCATGACCATCCTGGTATCCATGATGATGGTGCGCACCCATCTTAACCGGATCCGCCCCGAACTGATCCATCAGCAGTACCTGGAGCCATGGGTGGTGCAGATGGATAACCGGAACATCGAATCAAAAGTGATCAGTTACGTCTTCTGCGGGCTGTTGCTTATGATGGTCATGTTTTCACTCACCAGTTTTTTCCAGAATGCAAACCCTGAGTTTCTCTATTACTCCGGGTATGCCTTCCTGATTGGTGTGATGTTATTTATCAAGGCCCTTTACAGTTACCATTCCTCGTGGTTTGGCTATTTCCAGGAAGGGTACCTTGACTATATCATGCAAAGCGTGGGCATCCTTTTCTATATGATCTTCATGCAGAAATTCCTTTCCACCCGCAGTAACCACCCGGTGCTGCACCAGCTGTATAATTTCGGCGAGGTGATGCTGTTGCTCAGCCTGGTGCTTTTCACCTATTTCCATTATTTCACCAGCAACTATGTATGGGAAAACAGGATTGAAAATATTACCAAGGTTGGCCTGCTCGGGATGATCCTGGTGTTTTGCGTATACAGTTTCCGCTTCTGGGAAGATAAACTCCTGCGTTACCTGTTTTACGGGAATCTCTGTATGCTGGTATTTTCGCTGCTGTCATTGCTGCTGGTGAACTGGAAATTTATCCCCCAGTCAGTTCCCCAGATTTTCCGGAATTCACTTTTTTATTATGAAATAGGATTGTTTCTGGAACTGGTGTTGTTCCTTGCCGGTCTCAATCACAAGAACAAACGACAGCTGGTCACCGAGGCAAGGGAGCGGGAGCGACTGAAAGCCGATAACCAGATGAAAGAATACGAAAAGGAGATTGCGGTGTACAAGGCCCAGCAGGGCGAGCGGGAAAGGATATCGGCCGACATGCATGATGAACTGGGCTCGGGTATGACGGCTATCCGCCTGATGAGCGAGATTGCTCGGAACAAAATGAAGGACTCCACCCCTGTCGAAATCGACAAGATTTCGCATTCTGCCGACGAGGTACTGAATAAAATGAATGCCATTATCTGGAGTATGAACAGCGGCAACGACACGCTGGATAACCTGGTGTCGTATATCCGTTCTTACGCGCTGGAATACTTTGAATATACGCCCATAACCTGCCGCATTTCGGTGCCGGAGAACGTACCAGAGATGGAGCTTACGGGTGACCGGCGGCGAAACCTGTTCCTTTGCGTAAAGGAAACCCTGAATAATGCATTGAAACATTCAAAGGCGACGGAGATTACCATCGGGTTCGAAATCCGGGAAGACCTTCGGATCACCATCCGTGATAACGGGGTTGGGGCCGACTTTCAGCAGATCAGGCAGTTTGGGAACGGGTTGAAGAATATTACCAAACGAATGACGAGTATCGGCGGCACGTATGATCTGAAAAATGATCACGGGACCGTGACTACATTGATTCTGCCGCTTGACCATGCTATGGCGGATAGCTGATTTGTAACTGTAGCACCCTTGGCATGGCCATGATACGCCTTTGCAGGTTCGTGGATTTATTGCTTGTGATAAATTTTTTCGGTTCGTCTGTCGGAAACCGGGTACATGGTTTATTGTGTTCGGAAAAATGACATGCAGGTTGTCGGTCGGAAACCGGGTACATGGTTTATCGTCTGTGGAAAAATGGCGGGTCGAATGGGCTGATACCTGCACAAATTAGACTCGCCTGTAAATTTCTGTTGTTTGTTATGTCGTGTTGGCTCGGACAATAATTTGTGCCTTCACGGCTTCGCCGTGAAGACGGTATCAGCCCATTCGCCCTGGCCGCCATTTTTCCAAGGCCGCTTCCCCATGCACACCGTTTTCCTGGTGGAGAGATGTTGAATTTTCTTTTACTGATAATTGATTGGTTTCTGACGCACGTCAGCCTTGCTCTACCAGTGGCAGTGCACAGCGCGTAGCCTCGCATTGACTTGTAAATGCCAACGTAACGCTTAATTTCTTTTGGCCTGCCAGTGTGCGTGAAATGATTGCGGGATAAGCTGTGAGTTCTAATCATTATGTTTTTAACCTGGCATAAAAACACATGGTTCCGACAATCATTCCGAACAGCGCGGTTCGATCGGGATGTGTTTGCACGTGTCGATTATTTGCCATCGCGTGTGGTAATTAGTGAGGCGCCAGTTAGGGAATGATGCGGATCAGGACAAGACGCACAACGTAGGTGTTTGAAAAAAAGGCACAGGAACAGATGCTGTTAGCTGGAGTGAGTTCCGCCGGAAGAGGGACGCTGCGGATGGCAGTTGATGGTTGACCTGATGAATGACAACAGTAATTGGCGATGATTGCCAGGGAATGTAAAAAACAGTAAAGAAAACAAGGCGGGGAAGAAATGGAAAAAGAAGTTGACGAAACGTCTTATTGAAAAAGCTGATCAGCGAGACCCAGGGTGAAGTGGTATGTGCGGGAAGCCGGCCCTGGAAAAATGGCAATCAGGGCAGACGGTTTGACGCCGTCTTCGCGGCGAAGCCGTGAAGGCACAAATTATTGTCCGAGCCAACACGATACAACAAAACAAAGAATTTGCCGGCGAGTTTAATTTGTGCAGGCGTTAAACGTTATGCCCCGCCATTTTTCCACAGACGGAAGCCCGCACATACCACTTCTCCCGCAAACTCAAATCTCAAATTCAACTAAACCCCACTCAAATACCTTTTTTCAATAACCCCACAAACAAAAGAACCCACCCGGCTACAAAAAACAATCCACCAACAGGCGTCAGGATCCCAATCCCTTTCAACCCGACCGTATCACGCGCCTTCATCAACGTTATCAGGTAAAGCGACCCGGAAAAAAGGATAATCCCGATGATAAAACAAATCCCCGCCCAATACAGCAACGGCACCGGAAACCGCTCGAAAAGAATTCCAAGCAGGATCAGCGCAAACACATGATAAAACTGGTAACGTACACCGGTATCAAACACATTAACCGTTTCCGGTGATACAATCTGTTTGAGGCCATGGGCACCGAAAGCCCCCAGGATAACGGCCAGCGCGCCAAGCGCACTACCGGTCAGCAAAAAACCTTTATGCATGGAATATTTTTTCGATAAATTTTTCAATCGTGATTCCTTCATCATCGACCATGATCCGGCATTGCTGGTAATAAATTTTCCGGTCACTGAATTTCTTATGGATAAATGCCTTCAGCTGGTCATCATCAAGATTCCGAAGCAACGGGCGATGATCCCGCTCTTTCACCAGCCTTGAAAACAGGGTCGACTGCGGCGTGTTGATCCACACCGTTACCCCGCGGTCATTCATAAACTCGATGTTGTTAAAGTAACAGGGCGAGCCGCCGCCACAGGCCATAATGAAGGAATCATGGCTCTCGGTAATCAGGTGCAGCACTTCCTTCTCCTTCATCCGGAACACCTCCTCCCCCTCCGCTTCAAAAATGGCATTCACCGATTTTCCTTCGGCATTTACAATCTGCTCATCCAGGTCAAAAAAAGGGATCGACAAACGCTGGCTGACCAGCCTGCCCCAGTGCGTTTTCCCGGCTCCCATAAAACCATTGAGATAGATTTTCATCCTGCTTATTTAAATGCATTCAGCCCCGTAACATCCATTCCCGTGATCAGCAGGTGTACATCGTGGGTACCTTCATATGTAATCACACTCTCGAGATTCATCATATGCCGCATCACCGAATATTCACCCGTGATGCCCATACCTCCCAGCATCTGCCGGGCATCCCGCGTAATATTGGTAGCAATTTCGCAGGCATTTCGTTTAGCCATACTAACCTGTTGGGGAGTGGCTTTGCCCGCACTCATCAGCACCCCGAGGCGCCAATTCAGCAGCTGCGCTTTTGTAATCTCGGTTACCATCTCGGCCAGTTTTTTTTGCTGTAACTGGAAGCCGCCAATTGGCCGTCCAAACTGCTGCCGCTCCAGCGAATACCTCAGCGCCGTATCATAACAATCCATAGCGGCACCCACTGCACCCCAGGCAATACCATACCGGGCTTTGCTGAGACACCCCAATGGCCCCTTTAAACCCTGTACATTGGGAAGTATATTTTGTTTGGGAACTTTTACATTATCGAAAACGAGCTCACCGGTGGCAGACGCGCGAAGGCTCCACTTACCGTGGGTGGTGGGAGTGGTGAACCCCTCCATGCCGCGTTCTACTATCAGCCCGCGAACAACTCCCTCTTCGTCTTTGGCCCATACAACAGCTACCTGGGCAAACGGCGCATTACTGATCCACATTTTGGCGCCATTGAGGATCACATGATCGCCCGCATCCCTGATATTGGTGACCATGCTCGACGGGTCACTACCATGGTCAGGTTCAGTGAGGCCAAAACAACCCAGCCACTCGCCACTGGCAAGTTTGGGTAGATATTTATGCCGCTGTTCTTCATTGCCATACTGGTAAATCGGATACATCACCAGTGAACCCTGGACCGATGCAGTTGATCGCACGCCGCTGTCGCCACGTTCCAGTTCCTGCATCATGAGACCATAACTGATGTAATCAAGCCCGCCACCGCCATACTCGACCGGCACCGTCGGCCCAAAGCATCCGAGGTCTCCCATTTGTTTGACGATCTGCTGCGGAAACTCGGCCCGCTGTGCATAATCTTCAATAATGGGAGAAATTTCTTTCTTGACATAATTGCGGACCGATTCACGGATGAGGATCTGCTCTTCGGTAAGCAATTCGTCCACTTTAAAGTAATCGGGACTAACAAACTGGTCTGTACGAGCGGCCATATGACTTCAATTTTAAACCGGGTATCCGGATGCGGTAAAGGTAAGCTAAAAGCGATCGAGATAACCGGCCATCTCCGACTGGTAAGCCGCTGCAGCAGCAGCCGCCACCTCTGCAAAATCCTGCCCCGATGAAGCATAAATAATGGCCCTGCTCGAATTGACCAGGAGGCCAACATCCTTGTTCATGGCCACTTTGGAGATTTCTTCAAGACTGCCTCCCTGCGCGCCAACACCAGGCACCAGGTAAAAATGACCGGGTGTAAGCTGGCGGATACGCTCAAACTCCGACGCCTGCGTAGCACCAATCACAAACATGAGGTTGTCCGCA
>SDZZ01000398.1 GCA_004173255.1 Chitinophagaceae bacterium
TACGGATACTCTATGCCTGTGAGACAGGGAGCAGAGCATGGGGTTTTCCTTCACCGGATAGCGACTATGATGTTCGGTTCCTCTATGCACATGAAAGAGACTGGTACCTATCGCTTCATCATCTTCAATACCTCCCGCTGACTGCCAACTTCATAAATAAGCTGATACATGCCGGCGGCAAACCCGCTTACATCCAGCTCAATTGAGTTGTTGCCCGCCTTCACAGTTATTTTCTTTGAAAGCAATTTTCTGCCGGCCAGGTCCACCACAGTAAGGAGCGGACTGCCTTCCGCCGGGCTGGTAATCTGCAACCGTGCGATACTGCCTACAACGGGGTTAGGCAACAACCGGAGTACTGTTTGAGCAATAACATTCTGCTGCATCATAATTTGTTGGGAGTAGATCACAGGGCCGGCGTTCTCCTGCATTTTCAGGCGGTAAAACGTTTTGCCCGCTGATAGGTTGCAGTCGTTATAAGTAAAAGGCTGGTTACAATCCGGCGGGGCGGCCTGGGTGCTGTACACCGTACTGAACGACAAGCCGTCGTTGCTTTTTTCCAAAGTGAACTGGGTTTGCTGCGTGCAGCTTGCCTTCCAGGAAAGTTGGTTGCACTGGCTTTCTTTTTTGCCGGTAAAAGACAACAGGCTGACTGGCAACACGGAGCCGATCTTTGCAAAGTAGAAGGAACCGAGGTTCATAACATCGGCACTGTACACATAGTCAGCACCCCAGTTTTCCTGGGCGGTGAGTGCTGGCAAGGTAGCTTCATTGATGGCCGCTGCACAAAAATCGTTGTTGTTGTAAATAGCCAGGTCGGCAGGCGATACAAGCCCGCTACCAACAGTAGCTTTCAGGTTGTCGAACTCCGTTTTGCGGATGTACAAACGAATGCTTACCGGCGTGAGCGGCTGGTTTGCCCTGGTGATGGTAATGTTGCGATCGAGGTAATGAATGCCTTCGCCGTTTTGACGGGTAGGGCCTCCGTTCACATAAAAGCGCACAGTGGTATTACCTAAAATATTTCCATTGGCATTTATCTCGGCCACGGCGCGGCCTTCTGCATCCGTAAAGGCGATCCATTCATTGGCATTGGCTGCATTGATATTGATGGTTTGACTGTTGACACAGGAATTGGGTGAGCCGGGTGCAACCGGTGCGGGAATAGCTGCCAGCTCACTGGAAATTGGATGGTAACCATCGGGCTTAGTAAAATCTTTTTTCTTTTGCAGCAGCCCGGTAGCCGGGTCAAATTCGATAATGGTGCGCATCTCTTCGCTACCGCCCTGATTCATCATGCCATATAATTTGTTGTTCAGCACGGTTAACCGGTTCAAGGGCTCATCGCCAGTTGTATAATCCAGATCCACTCTCTTACTGATGGTAAAATTTACCGGGTCAAACTGGTAAATGATGCCAGAGTCTGCACTGCCTCCCTGGGTAGTGCAGCCATATAACCGGCCGTTCAAAACGGTCATTCCACCCCAGGGTCTCCAGCCAGCGGAAGATGCAAAATCGGCCCGTTTGATGAAGCTATTACCGCTCGGGTTGTATTCAAATATGGTTCCTTTGTTGTCAACGCCGCCGGCGGTGGTCACCCCATAAAGTTTGTTGTTATATACCGTCATACGACCCCTTGGTGCTATTCCTTTAGCCGGATCCATTACCACCTTTTGCGAATAGGTAAGGGTAGCGGGATCGTACTCGAAAATATTCCCGTTCATGTTTCCACTGCCCTGCGAACAGGTGCCATATAGTTTGCCATTGAATGCGGTAAGCTGGGCATAAGGTTCAGTGCCTGAAGTGAGCTGAAAATCATGTCGTTTGATAAGCTGGTTGCTGGCAGGGTCATACTCCATCAATGTGCCCACGGTAAAGGCGCCACCCAGGCGGTTTATAAAAAACAATTTATTGTTGAGGAGGGTGAAGCCGCCCTGGTTGCCCGGTTGCCCGGTCACAGTAACATTAAAACTCACTTTCATTGTGCGCTGGCCGGTCGCGGGATCATATTCGTAAATGCCGCCATTGCGGTGAGTTCCACCACGGTCAGCTGTTCCATAAAACTTGTTGTTATAGTAAAATATCGGGCCCTCCGGGCCTCTCAGCTGCGCATCCCCAAAATGCACCAGGGTTTCCAGCTCCAGGTTCCCGGGGTTAAAGGAGAAGAGGGTACCAAAACCAAAATTTCCTTCCTGGTTTGCCAAACCATAGAGCACATTGTTGCTTAACAGCAGGTGCCCTGTGCCCTGGGTGCCGGTGCTATTTTGAAAGCTGTACAGGATTTGACGGGTATTGCTGACAGGGTCCCAGGAAAGAATGCCGCCCTTGCTGTTGGCGCCTCCGGTTACAGAACTGCCATACAATTTACCATTGTAGGCCGTTAATTGAATGCTCAGGTGCGGATCTGCGCCGGTAAGGAAATATTCGACAGCCTCCTGGTCGGTAGCCGGGTTATATTCAAATATACCTCCATAGCCCGACGGCCCTCCGTTAATGCTGGTACCATACAACCTGTTGTTTAAAACAGTGAGACTACCGGCGGGGCGGGGCAGATCGAGATTGTCAAAATCAAATTTCTTAGAAACAATATTGGTAGCCGGGTCGAAGGAAAACAAACTGCCGCCGTCGTTCAATGCACCATGCTGAGTAACGGCCCACAGCTTGCCGTTGTAAACAGTAAACGCATCGCCTGGCAAATCGCCCAGCGTAGCTGCATTGTAATCTGCCTTGCGGGTATAAGTGTTCCCGGCGAGGTCATATTCAAAAATCACCCCATCGTCGTTTGAACCGCCGTACCTTGCAGAGCCATAAAGTTTGCCATTAAAGCCTGTTACATAACTCCCGGGATTTTCGCCAGAGATTCCTCCAAAATGGTGAAGCACAGTGATGCCGCCATTGGCCGCTGTAAATTCGAAGAGCACACCGGCGCCTAAGTTGCCGCCCGTGCTACAAAGGCCATAGATCTTATTATTATATACTGTTAACCCGCCTGTTTCATAACCGCTGCCTTTTACCACAAACAAGTCTGCCTTCCTGATCCAGGTATCCGTGGCCGGGTTGTATTCTCCTATCATTCCTGTACCGCCGCTACCACCGTAAGCCAGCAGGGCGTAAAATTTATTGTTGTACTCCACCAGCTTGTTGCCCACTGCAGAGGTCCCTGGTGTAGTAACGGTAAAAGATTCCTTTAATTTAAAACCTGAGCCATCGAACCGGGTGCTGAAAATAGCACCCGCATTGTGAGATCCGCCACCTGGAAGTGAACCCCAGAATTGATAAATGCCCTGGGCAGCGGCGGGGGCGGCTGCAAAACAATACACGATACATAAACAGGTAAATATCTTTTTCATAAAGGAAGTTTTATAGTCTGCAAGCTAAACCTCCCAACCCTGCATGATGCGATCAGTTAATGAAAAGTGGATTTGGGTTAATGGAATAGCTGTTCTGCATTTTCCCAGGACTTTCTTCGGTTAAAAAAAACCAAGTATTGCGTGCTACTGTAGGAAAAGGATATGGTTCGTGAGACGCGAACCATGGCTATAAGAGACACGAACCGAACCGGAGCTGGTTCGTCTGCCCATTCCACTTCCGTTTCGTATGATAGGAACTCAGGCAAAAACCTCCATCACCAGGTACCCTGCCTGCATCCTTACTGGTTGTTCTTTTCAGATATTTTTTTAGCAGTTAGTTTTTCTTTTCCCTGCATAAAACGCATTTCATTTATCCTCCCCGTGGAAGGGTCCTTTGAAAATTCAAAATTTACATCCATATACCGGACATAAAATTTTACCTCGGTTTCTGCTACCAGTTCCATCCTGGGTTGAGTGGGGCCTTCTACGTATAATTTTCTGTTGTCAACCAATACCTGCACAATCGTCTCCGGCCAAAATTGATAGGTGCCGGTATATTGATGGAGGATGCTGTCGGCTAAGGTCAGTTCTTTTTTTGCCACCGGTAATTGGTAGGGCTGATCGTATAGGATGGACATCAACACCCTTACCATCTGGCCCACCTGGCTGCTGTTGCTGTTACTCAAGGCTATCACGCAAAGATCATCATCGGGCATGCGATTGATGTTGGCTTTGAAACCCGACACATTCCCATCGTGGGATATACGCTTCCGGCCAAAAAGGGAATCGGAAAACCAGCCATAAGCATAGGGTGCTATCACGGGCGTATACCATTGTTTTTTGGAAGCCGCTGTAAGGAAACTATCGCCCATCAGGGCCTGGT